>JANWIY010000028.1 GCA_025449645.1 Chitinophagaceae bacterium
ACGACGGGAATCACGCAGGTTATGGCCAGGCACCATGATAGCAGTCGTAAATCTTTTCCTATGGAAGTCTTCCGGATCCTCCGATATTTCTTCAAAAAAAAATAAATGATGACAATGATCCCTAATATAAATAATCCGGTGAGTAGATACCTGTTCCCTGAAGGAGGCAAGAATAGCCTTCCGGCTACTTTAACCATGTTAGAAACATATCGTTGAAGGCCGGATTTAAAAAATTCTTCACCGTAAGAACCGAATAAGGTTCCCGAAATTATAAATCGAAGGATCAGGTGGATTGACAACGTTATTGTCAGGTAAAAACTCCACTTCAATATGTTTTTTGATTTTTCCTTTTCCCTTAAAAGCAGTAGAATCATTACGAGGGGAAAAATGATGGCTGATTCATAGGCACCGAGACTGATAAAATAACAGATGGCTACTGCTGATCTTCTGATCCCGGGCCTTTTGACTTCATAAAAGAAAATAAGACCAAGGAGTGAAAACATGCATGCCATAGATGCACCCCTGCCCAGCAGCCACACTACGGCTTCATTGTGAAAAGGGTAGGTAAGAAAAAGAAGGCTGGAAATTCCCGCGTAACCTACCTGATGTGCTGTATTCCATGATCTGCCAAACCGGAAACAAAATCTGTACAGGAGAAATGCATTTATTCCATGAACCAGGATGTTGAAGGCATTAAATACCGGAGGATTAAGCGCGCCTAACCAATAATTCATATATATACTAAGGTCAGACAGAGGCCTGAAAAATCCTTTTATGAAAATAATATGATCAATACAAATCCTTTTAAGTACCCTAAAGTCGTCTGAAACAAAATATCTATTTAATACAGGAAGGTATAAAATAAAGGATACTGCCAAAAACAGGACCAAGGGCATCCACCCTGGTTTTGTAAGAGCAGATTTTTTAAATTCACGCTGGTGCCAGATCAGCTCAGCACCTTTTTCAGGCTCCTTCATGATTCGAAATTTAATAAAAGAGCGCGCCGGTTAAGGCAGGTTGACAAACTTATTGTATTTATGGATTATTTCATCAGATACATTTTCCCATACCCCTTGGTAAAGAATTGATCCGTATTGTCCCCCTGAGCCTGATATTTATCAAGCGACTTTCCATTGAGATTGGTGACTACATGATACAAATAAACGCCGTTGGCGAGACGCTGGTGGTACATATCTGTTCCATCCCATTTAAATTCGGTGATATTCCTACCGACATGTAGAGGCCCAAGCTCTTCTTTTGTAATTTCCCGAACGATTTTACCGGTTATAGTCAGGATTTGGATCTTGATGTTCTGAGGCACATCACTCCCCGTAATTGTGAATACAAATGCTGTGGATGTCGTAAATGGATTGGGATAGTTGAGCATATTCGAAATCATCGCTTTAGTGATGAGTTTAAATGTCACCTGATACTGAATGGTTCCGCTTGCGTTTCCGCTTTTATCCGACCCTGTTACAATCAGGGTATAGTCATCGCCTTGCGGATCAACTTGGTTGGGAAAGACCGGAAAGAAATCCACACTTGCAGTATTGTCAGCGCTGCTGGTTGCAGGCGTGAACCGAAGCGTATCCGTATTAAAATAATAAGGATGAAGCGAGCCATCCGGATATCGGAGTTGTACCCGGAGAACGGAAGTATCATTCAAAAGGAGAAATTTAGCTTCATCTTTTAGTTTGATCAGGATATGCGGTTTCGCAGAAACAATATCCTCGTTAAGAATGTGGACATTGTCAAATGTTACATCCAGTAAAGGATTCGTCTGGTCTACTTTAACATAAAAATTCTTGTAGAGAAAATTATTGAAATGAAATTGTTCCGGCTGATCATTAGCCGGATTTACATCCAGGTGCAAGGTATTTAGGCCAGGATACGCTTTGCTGTCAATCTGGTAAACAATTTTAATGGTGTCACCACTTACCAACGGTTTCGTTCTTGGGAGCGGAATAAGGTGTGTCACATTGTTTTTGTCAATAATGCTTAGCGAAATTTTCAGGCTGTCGAATTTCTGAAGGCTGATATTCTTGAATGCAATACCGAAATCAATGATTTCTCCAAGTTCAACAGAGTCTTTGCCTGTAAAGAAAATATTAGGCGCAAGCGCTCCTTCTGGAACAGGGGTATAATTAATTCTCCAGTATTTCAATTGATATGGAGTCGCGTGAACGGAATCTGTTGCCGTCAACTTTAATTGTAAATACGGATATTGTTGAACGCTGATCGCGGAAATATCAAAATCCTGTGTAACCGAACTCAAATTATAAAGAGCTGTTTGATTACCTGAGGTATCGACACCTATGACCTGGACGCCAATGCTGTCTGTGGAGGGCATTTCCATGCTGCTTCCTCTCCAATGAACCTGCTTCCATTGTTTGGCAGGGCCGAAGAGTGGAGATAATATATTCCCGGTCAAATTTAGCAAATCCACATTTGTTGAAAGCACGATCTTATCAAAAAGCCCAATAGAATATTTATACTGCGGAATATATCCGCCTCCGCCTTTTTTATATACTAGTACCCAGCATCGGGGCTGGTTAATGGAATCTATCAGGGTAAATCCGGCTGCCATGAGATAATGATATAACGAATTGTTATGCCCATATAAGGCTGTGTCTGCCTCCCAGGTACTTGCATAGGAATTATTGTTGTCATAATCGATACTTCTTACAATGACAAAGTCACCAATGGGTACAGAATCCATAAAATTCATCATTAGCTTTCTGCTTGCTGAGGACATGTAAGAAAATTCAAAATTGTAATAAGTAGATAGCTTGCAATTGGCACTTCCACTTCCAAAACGGAATAGGTTATTCCCTGAGCCATCAACATTTTTCCATGGCTGAAAAGTTGCCTGATCAAAAACATTGAAAATGAGGGAGTGACCCACGCAGGCGCTTGCCATTTCTGAAACGCCATTCACCGAAACCGAAAAATCGGCATCATTAAGACCGCTGGTAGGGTATATAGCCTGATTGATATAAAAATTTCCCTGATGGGTGCCATAGTGCCAATTCCTGTCAGTCCCAAGGCTCATTCCATTTGGGGTAGACTGTAATTGTTGAAAATAATGTGACTGATTAAACCCAACCGTACTGCGCAGGGAATCTATGTACACAAAAGAAAATTCATTCCAGTGATAGGTGCCCCCCTGGGCCGGAGCAATTGAAGTTCTCCAATAGTAAACGGTACTATCGTGATAACTGATTCCGGGATCAAATTCAAATACACCTCCGACAGATGATATATTTTTTGAAACCATACCAGGAGAATTGAAGGCTTCGGTTGTATCTATTTCCATTATATACTGGCTCAAAGGAGCGAGCGGGTTGGCCGTTGAAGCATAAACTTTTTGCGTCGGCAAATTAATAATGGCGTAGTCATATGGGTAGATCGGCGTAAGTTCATCCTGGTAGATAAACAGTGCAACAGTAACGGTATTGTTCATGAGGGTGGTCTCAGGTACATCATTGTCAGAATTCACGGTTACGGTGATATAATTTTGGCCCTTATCCCTTGTCGCTATGATGGGCACCTGTATTTGTATGGAATCCATAAACCGGATACCTGGAATTCTTTTTTTCAGAAGGATGGCTGTTGTGCCATCCGGAAATTTCCTGGTAAAAAGTACGGATATGGAATCGGAAACTGCTTTTCCGAGATTATAAAATGTCGCTGTCACATTAAAACTGACGTCAGAAACCGAAATAAAGGTTGGCGTGATCTTTACATTCTGCGCTTCAATATCATAGTCCGGGAGCTTCTCATCATTGATCGTGATTGCCGGGTCGCCATGAATATTCATTTCTTCCACATTACACCGGGCCAGAAAATCGGTTGGCAGGGCACCAAGCATATTTTGCCCTGCATCAGCCTGGATTTTACCAATGCTTTTTCCGTAATCATTACGATCGATCAGAGTGTACATATCGCTCAGCATGACATTCAGGTAATTTACCACTCCATAATGCGTACTGGCGACGAAGGCTATAGCACCCTTATTTTGAATTAAAACATAATTTTCAGACAGGGTTTTTCCGGTACCAAGCCTTCCCGGATCATAGGTGTAATAGTTCCCTGCATAACAGCCGTTCACATAAAAGACCGGATATTTTTCGAAATTATTGTAAATACTAGGATCGTCGAGGTTAAATCCGAGTGTGGAGGCAGAGGAATGGCCAAAATAGGTTAGAAGTCCGATTCCGCTTGTGAATAGTTGGGGAAATAGGGAGCTCGCCACCTGATTGTCCTGATCCGTTGTGGAACTGCAGAAACGGTAAACATTCGCTCCAAACAGGGTGTCCGAAATAATCTGCTGGTATGCTACCATATAATTACAGAGCACGGCTTCAAGAAACGGGTCCGTGGCGCCTGTTATATGGATTACATTTTTTCGCCAGGCCCGGCCGTCAATTGTATTGGGATTCGATTGTTGTACCTGTTCATATTGTTTTAGCTTAGCCAGATAGCCTTCCAATTCAGGACCGCTGATGACTCCAAGACGTCCAATAGGCAATGTATTGATGGAAGTAGTTCCGTCCGGAGATGCCAGCATCACATCGGAAGCGGGGAATCCAAAAGTCGGAACGAGCTCCAGCCGGTCGATATTCGGATCTGCCTGGTTTGCCCGGTATTCCGTATAAGCCATACCACGCCCGATCAACAAAGCGAATTGTGGTTTTTGTGCGTATGTATTTTGCGCGTAATTCAAAAAATTCTTTATTGCCAGGGGATGTATGTGAATACCATAAGCAAACTGATCTGTCAGTTCATTGATGTCCATGATCTGAACATTGTATCCGCCTCCTGCTAACGAAGAACGATAGGTCTTGTAATCGAGTACAGGATTATTGCCGCTGGATCCGATATAAAGGACGGGATTACTGATGATCAGATAATTTCCCTGGTTGGCAGCGTTGCTGTAAGAGACGAAATTCTTTTGCGCAAGTGCATTGACCGTCCTGATATTGGATGGATCCTCACTGACCAGGGTAAATTTTCTTGCAACAGGGGAACCGGGTATTTCGAAAGTGAATATCCCGCCGGATGAGATGGCTACCAGCATCTGCCCCGAGGTCCTGTCGTACAGGACCGGTGTTGCAGTACCCGGATTGAAATCGCTGATCTTTAGAAAATAACCGCTGATCCTCGCAGGTAATTCAAAACAAAAATTTGCCAGTCCGCCAAAATCAAACTGCCTTGGATAATTCAATTCATAAAAAGAAACCACCAAACGGTCGGCATAAGTAACTGCCTGCGAATTATTGAGAAATTGGAAGTTGGACGAAGTGGTGTTTAGCATAGTGAGCGGAATAGGTATGTTGCTCACTAGGTCATTAAAACTATTTAATGAAGTGTCTTTGACCAATGTATTATCCACCTTTATCTGGATATGCCGCAGCGTATCAGAACAGCCGGCCGCACCGAATTTCAGGTTAGCCGCCGGCGCCCCCACCCCATTATAAATGAAGAGATTATTCTGATTGTCGGAAACAGGATTACCCGGATTGGAGAAATCGGAACTCCAGAATTCTCCCTGGTCATAAGAGGAAGAATAAATGTATTGTTCCAGTACGGCAGCAAAGCCAGGATTCAATTGAAAATGAAAATAGGTTCCGGCCGTGTACATGAAATAAGGCTCAATGGGTAATGTATTCGAACTTGTATCATTGGCAACCGCGTTATAGTGAAAATTGGGATTGCCCGGATTGACGGTCAGGAAATACACCGAAGTATCTGATTCAAGGCTCCATTTATCTGTATGCTGGTAAAGAGGATTGCGGTAAAGAGGTTTATCAGGTTTCCCGTCATTCATCTGGCCCCAGAATTCAATATAATCTCCAGGTCCCAGTAGGCCGCTGCTTACGCTGGTATAAACCGGAACTTCCACGCCATTGCGAAATAACTGGAAATCCTTTGCGTCGGCATTTGCCAGGCCTGAAGTTGCCAGTACGGATTCAGGGATACGGTAAACTCCGTCGGTTGCAACTTTGAATTTATAATATGTTTTACTGGGATCGATCCATTCGTTGTAGTAGGTTTGGGAGAATAACCTGCCGGCACAGAGGAGCAAACACAGCGTAAAAAATTTCTTCATGGTTTGGTTCAGGTTTTCTAAGGTGGATTTTAGTTCTTCTTTTTCTTCTTTTTCACATCCACCAGATCAACTTTTAACGAAAACACGTTTGTATATAAAGGGTTCGACTGATTGGCGAGGTTAGTAAATGCGTAATCAATCTGTACGTCTCCGATTTTAAAACCCGCTCCGATAGATGGCTGGTAAATCCATATTTCTTTTCGGTTCGTTGTATCCTTATCATCAAGGGCTTTTTGGAAATTGTTGATCCCGGCCCTTACAAAAAAGACATTATTATACGATAATTCCAATCCCATTCTGGGATCAATACTTATCGGATTGAAGCTAAAAACAGTATTACGGCGACCATCAAACGTTATATCAAAATCCGCCTCTGCCAGTAAATTGACCTTCTTATTGATCGGGAAATCGTAGGAAAATCCCGGAATCAGCTGAGGAGCAGTCAATTCAATGGAATTGGATGGAATATCATTCTGAGTGGCGTAAAATACTTCACGCCACTCCTGACTTATATTATACGACCAGGCATTGAAAGTGGTTGTCACATCCTTGGCCACAATCCCAAGTTTCCACCGGTTGCCGACCACCAGAACCGCAGCATCAAAACCGAATCCCCAGGCCTTTGTAAAATCACCGGCTTCGCGGTAAATGATCTTGGCGTTAATGCCGAAGTTTACCCTGCGGTTCTTGATCCAATTGACCTGCTGTGCCAGCGAAATCAGAAAAGCATAATCTGCTGATGAAAATGTAGTGATATTGCTGAAATCAATGCTCCCATCCGGCTGAACTAAAAAAACGGTGTTGGGAATATCATCAACTGCAAAACGCAAGAGGGTAAGACCCAGCGTGCGTTTGTTATCTTTTAGCGGGAGAACGAGATTAGCATAGTCATATTTCCCTATTCCTGCGAAATATTCGGCGTGCATCAGGTTTAATTGCGGACTTGTTCTGATATCCGCCAAAGCAGCCGGGTTCCAGTATCCTGCGGTACCGTCGCTTACTGAGGAAACCTGAGCATTTCCCATGGACATACCACGGGCGCCGGCTCCAATATTCAGGAATTCATCGGAATATTTTGCAAATTGGGCCGTTGCCTGGTTGCAAAAAATCACGATCAGCAGAGAGGGGAAGCAGCAGTATTTTTTGGTTCTGCACACGACTGAAGTCAATGCCATAAACTTAATCTAACGCATTTTTATTCAGAATATTGCGATCCGTTATGGAAGCGAATATCCCTTACTTTTGCCAAAATTGTCAAGAACTTTTATGTCGCTCTTAGAGGAACTGAAATGGCGGGGTATGATTCAGGACATCGTTCCTGGCACGGAGGAACAACTTTCCCGCGAAATGACCTCGGGTTATATTGGATTTGATCCTACGGCAGACAGCCTTCATATCGGGAGCCTGGTACCCATCCTGCTCCTGGTCCATCTGCAAAAAGCAGGTCATCGCCCAGTTGCTCTTATCGGAGGTGCAACCGGATTGGTCGGAGATCCCAGCGGTAAGAATGATGAGAGAATCCTGCTGGATGAAGCAACGCTAAATCAGAATCTCAGTGGTTTGCGTATTCAACTTGAGAAGTATCTTGATTTTAGCAGCAGTTTGCCGAATGCCGCGCTTCTTGTGAATAACTACGACTGGTTCCGCGAAATCCGTTTCCTCGATTTTATCCGGGATACAGGTAAGCATATCACGGTGAATTACATGATGGCAATAGAAAGTGTAAAAAAAAGGCTGGAAGGAACGGCCGGTATGAGTTTTACTGAGTTTTCCTATCAACTGGTCCAGGGTTACGATTTTTATTGGCTATATGAAAACAAGAACTGCAAACTTCAGATGGGAGGAAGTGATCAGTGGGGGAATATCACCACCGGCACCGAGCTTATCCGCAGAAAAACGGGAGGCGAAGCTTTTGCTTTTACCTGTCCGCTGATCACTAAAGCAGATGGTGGAAAATTCGGCAAAACTGAAAAGGGAAATGTTTGGCTGGATCCCCGGAGAACCTCGCCCTATCAATTTTATCAGTTCTGGCTGAATGCTGCGGATGAGGATGCAGAAAAATGGATCCGGATCTTTACTTTTCTCGCAAAAAAAGAAATAGAGGGGATTCAGTTTAAGCATAAGGGAAATCCGGAAGAAAGGATTTTGCAGAGGACCCTGGCCAGGGAAGTAACGACTTTCATTCATGGACGGGACGAATATGAATCTGCGGTGAGGACGTCGGAAAAATTATTTACACAGGCGGCCCCCGCAGAAACCCTTAGTGAAGCAGACCTCCATGCGATGGAAGGCATTGTGAAATCAGAATATCTGCGTTCGCGCCTTGATGCAGGGATTGACCTTGTAAGTTTTCTGGCTGAAACGCACATTCTTCCAAGCAGGGGTGAAGCGAGAAAGTTGATACAAAGTGGAGGTTTGCGTATTAACAGAAGGAAAATTGAGGATATTCAATTCAATGTAAACGGCCAGTTGCTATTGCATGATAAGTACCTGCTCATTCAAAAAGGAAAGAAGAATTTCTATCTCGTGGAGACCAAGCCTTAAGACCTGAAGCAGGTAAGGCTTACTAATTATCTCCTGTAAAATACCTTATTTTTGCCGGCATCCGGAGCGTCTTCAGCTTCTTTGCCCGATAGTATAAAGGCAGTACGACAGATTTTGATTCTGTTTGTCGAGGTTCGAATCCTCGTCGGGCAACAACAAATCCAGATTCCCCTCTTCTGTATCATTTCCCATTTCTGGAAAACAGCCGGATCACTCAAAAAATCGCTTTGGCGGTAAACACCAATGACCGGATTTTTACTCCGATTTTAAGTGGAAACACTTGCAAATGCAGGTTTTTACTTATATCTTGTTCGAGTATTATTCCAACAGATCCCGAATACCCATGAAAAAGAATATTTACCCCGGATTAACAATCCTAGTGCTCCTGCTGCTTAGTGTAATGGCCTGCCGGAAGACCATTGATCCCACAGAGACAATACAGAACCAGACCCCGCCGAAAGTGGATTCCACCACTCATGCGGATTCAACGCATACATCTGTTGACACAGCCAATGTGCCGTATCCGCAGACCCCCTTGCTGGGATGTAGTTATTCTCCGGATTATGGTGACTCGATAATATTTCCGCAGCCAACGAACGGGCAGGATTATATAATTTTTCCGGTTAATAATCAGGGTGTGAACGGGACGTATTTATCCTGGCCGGGCGGCCTGGTATTGAATGCTCAAACAGGCGCCATTGATCTTACAAAAAGTGAAACCGGCGCGCGTTATGACATCGGTTTTGTGAAAGCCGGAACAACAGATACCTGTTTGTCCCAGTTGATCGTAGCCGGTGCTGCTTATATGGATAGCGTGTACGTAATCTCCCAAAATGAGATTTACGCGGATCCCTATTTCAATGCCAATCCTGACGCACCATCGGTGTGCAGCGGCAGCTCAGGCGGGCCCGGTTGTGCGTTTGACTATAACAATGCTGCGAAAAATCAGGGTGTGGTCATTGACAATCATACCGGAATTATTGATTTGCAAAATACAATGAAAAACAGTCTTTTCGGACTGCTCCCCATCGATGGAACTACAATTAATACAACCATTTATTATAAGCTGGACGACAATAGTAACTATGCCCCCCAAAAGATCGGGCTGAAGCTGATGTTCTACAATAAAAAATCGAGCATTCCGCCTTCACTCCTTGGAACCATTACCAATGATCTGCTGAATACGCTGCAGAACCTGTTGCTTGGTAAGAGCAGCAGTTCACCGAGGCCTCCGCTGATTATCATTACAAGGAACAACTGACGGGTAAAATCCGACAATAACCCCCTTTCCCGGACGTTACAGCTGGACATATTTTAAATCCAGCTTATGTCCGGGAAAGTTTTTTTGGTGCTCATTGCTTTTCTGGCGATCCTTTCCTTTAAGGGGCACGATCATGTTCCTCCACCATTAAAGGCCATTTGCAGGGAATATGCAAAAGCAGACAGCCTGTTTAATTTATCCAATTCCACTGCAGCTGCAGACAGCGCAGCATTGAAAGGATTCTGGAATGTGATCCAGCAATCGGGCAGGTTTGGAAAACAGGGTATGACCGACAGTATATTCTTCCAGTCGTTTTATAAGGCCGGCGTGCTGCTTGAAATCAGCGGAAACTTTCAGGAGGCAACGCAGGCTTATTTAGGCGCTATTCCTTATGCTTCCGGGGAATCCGGCAAGCTAAAAATGTGCGTGTTTGCCGGAGCAGGTTTTTACAATCAGAATAATTTTGATTCGGCGAACTATTTTCTGTTGAAAGCAGAAGAAAATCAAACAATCCTCCAGCGGGAAGACCGCGTCCGTCTCTTTAATACACTGGGCGTATTGTATTATGACAATGGCAATTACCTGCAGAGTAAAAATTATTTTAATCAGGCTTTAAGTATCCTGGATAAAAAACTACCGGGCGACAGGATAAATGCGCTGAGTGTGCAGCTGAATATGGCCACCTGTTTCTACCGGCTTGGCCTGTATGAGCGGGCTTTGACGATGTATCAAATGGCATTGCATGGCAACATGTTCCTCAACCAGATCTATATGAACATGGGAAGGGCCTATGCGGGGCTCCATTCCTACTGCGAAGCCCTGGCCTGCTTTCGCAAGGTCCGGGCAGATGAGCTTCCCGGCGTCTGGAATGAAATGGCCAGTGTTGCGCTGGGATCAGGCCACAGTGATTCTGCGGCCACATGGCTGAACCGGTTCAGAACTGAAAAAACGAATTTGAATGTAAATGCATTGGATGAGGGCTTTAATGCCCTCTATTCCGGGGAGCTTAATCTTTACCGGTCTGATCCTGAAACGGCACTCAGCCATTTGCAGGAGGCAGTCAATCTTTTCTCCGGAAATTTTAAGGATACCCTGATAAGGGATAACCCGACAGCCTTTTTGGGCACGTTTGCGTACTACCGTTTATTCGATGCACTATATGAAAAGGCCAATGCATGGCAGATGCTTTATAAGAAAACTTCACGTGCGGAAGATTTGCAATCTGCTTACGATACCTATCAAAGCACGCTTTCCCTGCTGACTTATATTGAAAGAAGCTACGAGATGGATGATGCTAAAATTTTCCTAAAGCAAAAAAGTGCTCAGGCGTATAAACAGGCATTTCAGGTTTGCCTCGATTTATCTAAGATTTTTCCTGAGCGCCATTACCTGGAAGATGCATTTCTAATCAGCGAAAGAAACAAAGCCTCGGTAATGATTTCCAATTTGAGGCAGCAGAATTTTCATTTTACGTCCGGCAGGGAAGGGGACCTGGTGCGCCAGGAAGGCAATATTAAATTCAATATTGCCAGGTTGAGCATCAAGGCTGATCAGAAATATGATGCGGAAACGATGGAGAAAATAAATTCAGAAAAATCAGCTTATGAAACGAAGCTTGCAAATCTGCAGAAAGAGATGGAGAAAAACAGCAGGTATTACCAATTGAAATACCAGGACGACTACCCCACAGTGCGGACTCTTCAAAATAGCCTGAACCCTAACCAGGCGATGATCAGTTTAAGCAACACGACAGATGCTGTGCATGCGTTTGTGATTACGGGCACTCGTTTTCGTTATTTGCGGTTGGATAGCGGAGAATCAATTCGGGGGAATGTAAGATCCTGGATCCAGCTATTACAATCTTCGGAAAATGGAAAGCATATAGATTCCAGAAACCTGGAGCGATCCCTTTACAATCAACTGGTCAGACCTTTGGAAGAGCTTGGTGGAAACAAGGAAGACTGGATTGTAGTGCCGGATGGAATATTCTTTCTCCTTCCCTTCGAGTCTCTCCCTGAAGATTCGTCCGGGAGCCGCCTGATCGAGAAACATTCATTCAGTTATCAATTCTCCTCCAGGTTCATTCCTTTAAAAGAATCGGTTTCTATGAAACCTGATTTTGACGGTGCAGTTCTTTCATTTGCGCCGTTTGCTGCAAGTGGAGCGGACCTGCGCAAGGAAGGAATGGGATATCTCGAGCGCTTGCCGGATTCAAGAAAAGAAATCTCCTCGTTAGGGGGTAAACAATCTGCTGATAGCGCGGCCACAAAGGAAAACTTTCTAAAATCACTGAATCAATTTCCTATTGTTCATCTTGCCACGCATGCAGTGGCCGATATGAATGATCCATCCGCTTCTTTTATTGCTTTTTATCCCGCTTCCGGCATGCGTTCGGAAGATTGTCTTTTTCTCGATGAGCTTTATGGTCTAAGGATGGACAGTTGTCAGTTGATCATTATCAGTGCCTGTGAAACCGGGAAAGGACAGCTGATCAGCAATGAAGGCGTAATGAGTTTCGCAAGGGCTTTTCTTTATGCGGGATGCCCAAGCACGATCAATAGTTTGTGGAAGGCCGATGACATGTCAACCAGTGAGATCCTGGATCATTTTCATCGATATCTCCGGGAAGGGTACAGCAAATCAAAGGCATTGCGTCAGGCCAAGATCGACTTTATCCAAAAAAATCCGCTACTGAGAAATCCCGCTTACTGGTCGCATTTGATCCTGACTGGAAATCCGGACGCATTGTATAAAAAAAAACAGCCCTACGGGTGGGCTGTTCTGGGAATATGTTTTTGCTCTGCAGTGTTTATTGGGTTAAGAAAAAGAA
The DNA here is from genome assembly GCA_025449645.1 of Chitinophagaceae bacterium. Taxonomy (GTDB): domain Bacteria; phylum Bacteroidota; class Bacteroidia; order Chitinophagales; family Chitinophagaceae; genus Puia. The sequence continues at coordinate 12,748 of JANWIY010000028.1, forward strand.
AAAAAAGTCGACGCTCTTCATAGCCTGATATTGGATCTTAAATGGATAACGTTGTCTAAACCTACTCTCGTGTTTTCATGGATACGTCGACTTTTCATGTTCGGTCTTTCATTGGATTGGATAATCTCTCAACGGAAAATGCTGGTTTAAGGATCGGATCTGGTTTTTTCATTCGGATAAAGGACTTACTGGTTTTTCAGGATTCGGTTTTTCGCAGGATCGTCGGATTCTATATTGGTGTTTTTCTAGGATTCGTTTTTTGTGATCAGCTTCTTATTTAGTAACCGCTGATGGTTTTTTTGTAACCTGGTTTTTCTTTCTATTATACTTTTCAAAGAGCCGCTTCTTTATTTAGTAACCGCACTATAATTGAATGTAACCGCGGACTTTAAGATTATTTTTGGTCTTTTAACTTAATGATTTTCAGGTCAGTAACTGAGATCTGGCGAGCCAGGGGGTAATAGACCTGGTTCTTGTTTGCCCTTATCTGGTCCAATATGCGAACTCCCTTATCTGTCTGGTGGTTCATCAGGCAAGCCAGGGCAAGATAATATTCAGCTTCATCCTGAAAATATTTATCCGCAGATTTTGCATTGATATTCATTACATGCTCAAAACGGGAAACCGCTTCCGGGTATTTCTTCAATTCAAGGGCGGCCATACCTGAGAGGAAATAAGTCTCGCTGGTTTTGATGATTGCCTGGTCGGAATGCTGTATCACCGCATTCCAGTTCTTATCCCGGTATGCTGTTTCAACAGCGTCCTGATTGCCTTCCCCCCGGTTTGTACTTAAAGTATACTCTTCAAAATTCTGCTGATAAAGGGAACTGTTATTTACAGTGATGTATTTATAAAATAAGGCGCCACCAAGCACGACGATCACGATGGCTGCTACGCGGAGTGCTGTTTTATACATATTGCGAACCACGGCTCCGGAAGTTTTTGTTACAGGCTCATTCATATTTGCGAATCTTTTGCGGGCGTACACCACTTGTTCATGGATTGCATTGAGTTCAACGGCTTTCACAGCCATTTTCAGATATGCCCAATCTGCCGCGACCTGTTTATCGTTGCGGATCAGGGAATCCACCCGAACCGTTTCTTCGGCAGAGAGCTGCTTATCCAGGTAATCAATCAGTAAAAATTCGTTGTTCGGCAACATGGCTTTTTATTTATTTATCAATTCGGCTATTTGTTTTGATGCAACCGGGTTTTCTTTTAACATGCCCGTGAGTTGTTGCAGACATTTATACTTCTTATTTCTTACTACCTGTTCATTTTCATAGTGCAGGTGGGCGACTATTTCTTTCATCGACAAATTCTCATAATAAAATAAGGTGAGAATTTTTCTGCAGGAATCGCCCAGGCCGGCAAGCAGCTTTTGAAGTTGTTGGTTCAGCTCCCGGTCAACAATCGCCTCACTGACATCCGGATCCTCCGGATCGCGACCTGTCTCAAACATCCTCTCCCGGTTTTCAGCTCTTTGGCGTTTTCTCAATTCATTAAACCACAGGTTTTTTGAAATGGCGATCAGAAAAGTTCTGATGCCGGATTCAAATCTGAATTTCCCTTTCCGGACAGTATCTATAAAAGCGATCACCGTTTCCTGGAAAATATCCTCTGCATCCTGTTCGCTCCCGCCCTTGCCCATAATAAAAGATCTTGTAACCGCCGCATGCTCCTGGTAGAGATGGTTAATTGCCTGATCCAGGTTCCTCTTTTCTTTAATGGCCTCTGCCAGTGCCTCATCTGAGAAAGTAATCTTAGCGTTCATATATTAGTAACTGCCCGGAAAGACTTTGTAACCTGGATAATAAAATAAATTGAGAAAATGGAACACGCTTGAAATCAAATCATAAGTATATGATTATCAACTCTATACAAGCAGTTTCCTGTTGGTCTGCATAAAATTCAATTGCCCCCGCTATCTTTGCAGCCGAAAAAATAAAGATAGGGAAATAATCTTTCCGCTTTTGCCCGATAGTATAACGGTAGTACGACAGACTCTGACTCTGTTTGTCGAGGTTCGAATCCTCGTCGGGCAACAACGACCCCGCAGGAACTGCGGGGCTGTTTGATTCATCAGGGATTCGCACGCCATGTCTCCCAGCCCTTATTGTAATTTCATAACGAATCGGCCTACTCAATACCGAACAGAGACATATATCGCAGGCGTACTCTTACCCTGCTGCACAACATATAAGTAATTATCGATCAGCATATAATAAGTTGGCATTCCCTTGGTAAAAATATATTTATGCTTAAGAATTTTTTGAAAATCGCCTGGAGGAATCTGTTAAAAAACAGAACCTATTCCATCATCAACATAACGGGTCTGGCTATTGGCCTATCCTGCTTTTTACTGATCGCCTTATACGTTCTGGATGAGCGGAGTTTTGACAGGTATAATGCTAATGCTGCAAATATTTACCGCATCAATTCGGATATCCGCTTTGGCGGTGGTGAGTTGCACATACCCATGACATCAGATATGATGGGTCAGTTGTTGAAGAAGGACTATCCACAGGTTGAACAATACACCCGCATTTATGCCTCCAGCGGCAGCAAACTGATCAAAAAAGGCAATGAGTATATCACTGAAAATGATGTGGCCAATGTTGATTCCACTTTCTTCGATGTGTTTACGCTTCCTGCAATAGAAGGGGATACGAAAACCGCACTGAATGAACCAAATACTGTGGTGATTACGGAATCGACCGCAAAGAAATACTTTGGAACTACACATGTTTTGGGCAAAACCATCGAGACCAATGATCATGGTGGAACATCATATAAAATCACTGCAGTCATAAAAGATATTCCGCATAATTCGCACTTCCATTTCGATTTTCTTTTCTCCATGAAAAATGTGAATTATACCTGGGGGCAATTAACCAGCCACAATTTTCATACCTACCTGGTCCTTAAAAAGGGGACCAACTACAAAGATTTTGAAAAAAACTTCGATCAATATATTGAGAAGTATGTTCTGCCATTTGTTAAGCATTTCGTACAGATCAATAGTATGGATGAATTTAAAAAGGCGGGGAATAAGCTGGAGTATTCACTCATCCCATTAACTAAGATCCACCTGTATTCAGATCGTTCCTATGAATTAAGCCCTGGAGGAAATATTCAATATGTCTATATTTTTTCAGCTGTGGCCCTATTCATACTCCTGATCGCCTGCATCAATTTTATGAACCTGACTACAGCCCGTTCCGCAAACAGGGCAAGGGAAGTTGGTATCCGCAAGGTCCTGGGTACAGAACGTAAAAATCTGATCGCACAATTTCTTTCAGAATCCACTTTGATGGCAATATTTTCTCTAATCCTCGCCATTTTTATTGACTATTTCGTGTTGCCTATATTTAATGATGTTGCTGCAAAATCAATTCGAATATCAAGTCTTTTTACACCCCTGATATTGCCCCTGCTCATCACTATTCCTTTTGTTGTTGGATTATTGGCTGGCAGTTATCCCGCTTTTTTCCTCTCCGCCTTTAAGCCCATCGAGGTATTGAAAGGCAGAATGAAGCAAGGAAGTAAAAGCGGAAATTTAAGAAGTATACTCGTGGTGTTTCAGTTCGCAACTTCCATTATGCTGATTATCGGTACTGTGGTAATATACAAGCAACTGAATTATATTCAAACAAAAGACATTGGCTACAATAAGAGCCAGGTATTGATTATAGACAATGCTTTTGCTTTAAAAGAAAATGCAGAGGCATTTAAAAATGATGTATTGCAGATGAATGGCGTGGCAAGTGGCACCATGAGTGGGTATTTACCCGTTGGCAATTCCTCACGCAGTGATAATACCTTTTCTAAGGAAGCGGTCTTGGATTTCAAAAACGGGTTGGATATGCAGGCCTGGAGGGTAGATTATGACTATATCAAAACTATGGGAATGCAAATGGTGAAGGGTAGGAATTTCTCCAGGTCATTCGGGGATGATTCAAATGCGGTTATTATAAATGAAGCGACAGAAAAAATTTTAGGATATCCAGATCCTCTTGGTGAAAAAATATATTCGACCAGCCCGGATAACAAGACCATAGCATTTCATATAATCGGTGTGGTCAGGAATTTTAACTATGAAAATCTGCACCAGAGTATCGGTCCCCTGAGTCTTTTCCTCAGAAATAGTCCGGGCCTTATTTCCTTTAAAGTGAATACTTCTAATATGAACGGACTGGTAAAACAGGTTGAAGGCAAATGGCAGGCACTGGCTCCGGGTATGCCATTCAGTTACCGTTTCCTGGATCAATCGTTTGATGAAATGTATCGGGCGGAACAAAGGGTTGGAAAAATAGCGATGATCTTTTCCGTGCTGGCCATACTGATCGCATGTTTGGGATTATTCGGACTGGCCACTTACATTGCGGAACAGAGAACGAAGGAAATTGGTATTCGCAAAGTTTTGGGAGCAAGTGTGCAGGGCATCATACGATTGCTCTCAAAAGATTTTATGAAATTGGTTGCAATCTCTTTTGTTATCGCAACCCCAATAGCCTGGTGGTTTATGAGCAAATGGCTGAATGATTTTGCCTATCGTATCCAAATTGGATGGTGGGTATTTGCCATGGCTGGATTCATGGCATTGATCATAGCCTTGGGAACTGTCAGCTTCCAGGCAATCCGTGCTGCTATCTCCAATCCCGTCAAAAGCCTCAGAATGGAATAGATCCGGGAGCTGTGGTTAAATCAGACAAAATCAAAAGCCTCCTGTTGAAACAGAAGGCTAGTTAACGATTGCTTGCCATCAAGGGATAATAAAATATTATATTTTATTTATATATAATGACAAGTGCCAATTCCTTCTAAAAATAAAGAAAAAATAACTACAAATTCCAGTTTTGTTTGGAATATTACCAAGAACATAATATAACTATATTATTTATATGATAAGTTGTGGGCCTTTTTGGAACTGAAGCTTTGGGGGTATTCCCGGAGTGCGGCCTCAAGGCAATCCATGGCATTGTGAATTGAGTCGACATTTAATACATAGGCCATACGGACTTCATTTTTCCCAAGCCCGTCTGTACCATAAAAACCTTCGGCAGGGGCCAGCATCAGGGTTTGCCCTTTGAAGGCAAATGATTCCAGCAGCCATTGAGAGAAGTGTTCGGCGTCGGATACGGGTAATCTTGCGATGGCATAAAATGCGCCTCCCGGACTCGGGCAAAAGACGCCTTCTATGCGACTAAGCCTTTCCACAAGCGCATTTCTCCTTTTACGGTATTCTTCTTTTGTGGTATTGAAATAATCGTCAGGAAGGTCCACTGCGGCTTCGCCAAGTATTTGGGAGAAGGCGGGGGGGCTAAGTCTTGCCTGTGCAAACTTAATCACTGCATCCAGCACTTCCTGGTTTCGCGTTACAAGCGCACCAATCCTTCCACCACAGGCGCTATACCTTTTAGAAATGGTGTCCAAAAGAATGACATTTTCTTCCAAACCCTCGAGTTGCATCGCGCTTAAATGTTCGCCTTCATAACAGAATTCCCGGTATGCTTCATCGGAGAAAAGATAGAGACCCCTCTTTTTGACCAGCTGTCTTAAAGTATTTAATTCCGGGCCGGTGTATAAATAACCCGTTGGATTATTGGGATTACAGATAAGAATTGCCTTTGTTCTGCTTGTAATTGCTTTTTCAAATGCCTCCGTGGAGGGTAGAGCAAATCCGCTTTCAATATAGGAAGTAACCGGGACCACTTTAATTCCGGCTTCCGTAGCAAAGCCGTTATAGTTGGCGTAAAAAGGTTCCGGTATGATCACTTCATCGCCTGCGTCCAGGCAACTCAGCATAGCAAAGAGGATGGCTTCCGACCCTCCCGTTGTAATGATGATTTGTTTGTAATTGACATCAATATTTTTCTTTGCATAGTAACTGACCAGTTTATGGCGATAGCTTTCATTGCCTGCGCTGTGGCTATATTCCAGGACTTTGAAATTAAAATGCCGCACGGCGTCCAGTATTGATGGCGGCGTTTCAATATCAGGCTGGCCTATATTCAGATGATATACATGAACCCCTCTTTTTTTTGCAGCTTCGGCATAGGGCACCAGCTTCCTTATCGGGGAGGCCGGCATATCTTGTCCGCGTTGCGAAATGGAAGGCATGAAAATAATTTTATAAAGTAAAGATAAGCCATGCGCAGGGTGCAATGCCTTTGAGGGTACGAAAAAAGCCGTTGGGCGTTGCTGGCCACCAGTTTTCTTGGGCTCCCTTTCTTCAATAATATTGAAAATAGGGAAAGAAAACCCGTGCGGACGGTCAGCAAACGTTCAACGGCCGTACAGAGCAGGTATGATTATGATTTTGATTTTCCTTTTTCTTCCTGATACTTGGTATATGCATCAGCGGTCAGCACTTCTCCGGTAATCTTAAGCTGTAAAGGCTGGTCAACGCCGGCCACTTTGATGGTTATGGATTTGTTGAAAGGCCCGGGGGCGGCTGCATTGAAGCCGGCGGTGATTTTACTATCCTGACCCTTCGGTATGGCACCTTCCGGCTTCACGGGTGTTGTGCATCCGCAGGAGGGGGTGGCAGATTCAATCACAACAGCTTCGCTGCTGGCATTTGTAAAAACAAAATCGTGGTTCACAGGAACATTCTGTTTTATTTTGCCGAAGTCATAGGTCATTTCTTTGAATTTAATAACGTCAGCCGCTGATTTCTGTTGGGCAAATAAAGAGAGCGAGAGAATAAAAGCGCTGCAAAACAGGATGGCTTTTTTCATATTATTATTGATTTGTTTGTTTTAAAAAATGCAGGGACGCGTTTTCAGGAGCGGATGTTGCCGGAAGCCTATATACTTCACCGGTTATGGTTAACGTCTTTGTGTGGCCATTGTTATAAAAAATAGTTACTGTTTTATTAAAATGTCCTTCTGCGTAAGCATTATATCCCACTTTTACAGGGGCTGTGGCTCCAGCCTCAATGGGTGCCCGGCTCCATTCAGGAGTAGTGCAACCACAGGATGCCTGCACGTTTTCCAGCAGGAGGGGTTCTTTGCCGGTATTAACGATATCAAATACATAGTTTACGGGACGGCCCTGGGGGATTTTTCCAAACTGATGAGATGCTTCTTTTAATACAAGAACGTCTTCTTTTGAATTCTGAGCTGTAGCTTTGGAAGGGATATCGATGGTTTGGGCTTGCAGTAGACCCGCTGTGAACATGCCGCAAATTATTAACAAAGCGCCCTTTTTCATAGTTTATAGAGAAATCTGTCCTAAAATTACATAGTAAACGTCAGCTATGCCAATAAATTTTGCCTCCTTTATTTTCTTAACCCTGTCTTAGGCTATCAACCATCAAATAATCAAATATGGAAAATCTGATCGCCGCCGAACAACCTGATACGGAAAATTTATCGTTCGAGCATTTCCGGGACGAAGTATTGAAAGATTTCCGGTTAGTGTGTGAGAGCCGCGAGGCAAGCCTGCTGGGAAGGAAAGAGGTGCTTACCGGGAAGGCTAAATTTGGGATTTTCGGAGATGGCAAAGAAGTTCCCCAAGTGGCCGTCGCAAAATTTTTCAAGCCTGGGGATTTCTATGCCGGATACTATCGTGACCAGACCCTTGGATTTGCCCTTGGCACATCCACGATTGAAGAATTTTTTTCGCAGCTTTATGCCGATCCCGATATTCATCATGATCCCCATAGCGGCGGCCGGAATATGAACGCACATTTTGCCTCGCCATTGGTCGGCGAAAACGGGGAGTTCCTCGATCTTGTCAACCGCAAAAATTTTACAGCTGGCCTGGCTCCAACGGCGGCACATATTCCGCGCTCACTCGGTCTGGCTTATGCATCCAAGCTTTTTCGGGAAGTGGAAGAACTGAAGGAGATGAAAAATTTGTCTGTCCAGGGCAATGAAGTTTGTTTCTGCACCATCGGCGATGCATCGACCAGTGAAGGGCATTTCTGGGAAATCCTCAATGCTGCGGGCGTGTTGCAGATCCCGCTGGCCATTTTCGTGTGGGATGATGGTTTTGGCATTTCTGTGCCCGTGAAATACCAGACCACAAAAGGTTCAATCTCCGAATTGCTGAAAGGTTTTCAGAAGAAAGAAGGGACAAACGGGATAGATATTTATAAGGTGAAGGCCTGGGATTATGCAGGTATGTGTGAAACGTTTGAATCTGCCATCCATAAGATCAGGGTCACCCATACCCCGGCCCTTTTTCATGTAGAGGATGTTACCCAGCCGCAGGGCCATTCTACTTCGGGTAGCCATGAACGTTATAAAGCACCCGAGCGCCTGGAGTGGGAAAGAACCTGGGACGCCATGAAGAAGATGAGAGAGTGGATTATTGAAAATGCGCTGGCAACCCAGGAAGAAATTGACGAGATTCAGACCAGCGCCAGGGAGTCCGTGCGCAACAGCCGAACGGCCGCATGGGAAAAATGCATGTTCCCGATCCGCCAGCAGATAAGCCATTCCGCCTCGCTGATCCGTGATCTGATGCCCGTACTGCCAGGCAAACGCGTTCAGCTTGAAAAGATATCCAGGGAAATGGAAGCCCATCATGAACCCAATCGCAGGGATGTGATAAGTGGAATTCACAAAGCGCTTGTATTGGCAGGGATTCAGCCGGAAACTGGCACTTTGAGAAATTATTATGCGAAACTCAATGCCGAGAATGCGGGCTTTTACAATACCCATTTATATCATGAAGGGCAAAGGAAAATTGAAAATATCGGGGCTGTCGGAGTCCGGTACGAGGCCGATGCCCCAATTTTGAACGGATATGAGATCCTGAATAAATATTTTGATGATCTATTTGAACATAATCCGAAAGTACTGGCATTTGGTGAGGACCTGGGCCTGATCGGCGATGTTAACCAGGGATTTGCCGGCCTTCAATTGAAATACGGCAAGGGACGAATTTCTGATACCGGAATCCGGGAAGTAGCCATTATCGGCCAGGGTATCGGCCTGGCCATGCGCGGACTCAGACCGATTGCGGAAATCCAATACATCGATTACATTCTGTATGCCCTTCAAACGCTTAGTGACGATCTGGCTACGCTGCAGTATAGGACGGCCGGAAAGCAAACGGCACCGCTTATCGTGCGTACCCGAGGTCACCGCCTGGAAGGCATATGGCACAGCGGTTCTCCCATGGGCATGATCATAAATTCGCTGAGGGGAATGCATGTTTGCGTTCCGAGAAATATGGTGCAGGCAACCGGCATGTACAATACTTTATTGGAAGGCATGGATCCGGGCCTCGTTGTGGAGTGCCTGAACGGCTATCGCCTCAAAGAGCGGCTCCCCTCCAATTTGCTTGAATACCGGGTCCCTCTTGGAGTGCCGGAAATAATTAAAGAAGGGACGGATATTACGATTGTTTCCTATGGCTCTACGCTCCGGATCATAGCAGATGCGGCCGGCATGCTGGAGGAACTTGGGATCAGTTGCGAAATAGCAGATGTCCAGACCCTGCTGCCGTTTGATATACACCAGATCATTCTGCAATCACTCAAAAAAACCAACCGTATTATTTTCATTGATGAAGATGTACCGGGAGGCGCAGCGGCTCATATGTTTAATAAGGTAATGGAAGAACAGGGCGGATACAAATGGCTGGACGTTTCGCCGCGTACACTCACTGCAAAAGCCCACCGGCCTGCGTATGCAAGCGACGGAGATTATTTCAGCAAACCCAATGCAGAAGAGATAATGGATGCGGTTATGGAAATGATGAGGGAATGATAATTAATTTGAAAATGTGCTAATGTGAAAATGCATTGCCCTCCGAAGCGAGGCGAAGGAGGGTGGTAATTTGAAAATGTGTTAATTTGAAAATGAAGGCTTTGAATTGAGCTCAGGATTTTCTTGTTTTATCATTTTCAAATTAACACATTTTCAAATTCACAATCTGGCCTAGGCCAGATTGTGAAATACCTTCTGCACATCCTCGTCCTGTTCTAATTTGTCGATGAGTTTCAGCACATCCTGTGCGTTTTCTTCTGATAGTTCCACGATGCTGGTAGGTATCCACTCCAATTCTGCAGTCAGAGGCGTAATATTTCTGGATTCGAGAGCCCTTTGCATATGGCCGAAATCATTGAATGCAGTATGCAGTACAATTATGGGTTCATTATTTTCTCCCGGTCCTTCCCCCATATCTTCAAGGCCATAGTCGATCAATTCCAGTTCAAGTTCGTCTGCATCCAGGCCCTGGGGCCTCAACTTGAAAACGCCGAGTTTTCTAAATTGAAAGCTTACACTGCCGCTGGTTCCCAGGACTCCGTTCCCCTTATTAAAATAGGATCTTACATTGGCTACGGTGCGCGTTGGATTATCCGTGGCTGTTTCCACCAACACGGCAATGCCGTGGGGAGCGTAACCTTCATACAGGATCTCTTCATAGTTTTCCATTTCTTTACCCATGGCCCGCTTGATGGCTGCCTCCACTCGGTCCTTCGGCATATTCACGGCTTTGGCATTTTGAAAACAGCGACGGAGTGTGGAATTAGTAGCCGGATCGGGACCACCCGCCTTTACTGCAATCGCTATTTCCTTACCAATCCGCGTGAACTGCTTCGCCATTTTGTCCCACCGCGCAAACATCGTTGCCTTACGTACCTCAAAAATGCGACCCATAAGAATCAGTTCTTAAATAAGTAGTAGAATTTTTTTATTTTCTTGAAAGGCGCGCGCCGAAAATAAGCACATGGACTGCTGCAAAGATCAAAGAAAAATAGAAAATGGCCGGGCCATCACCCCCTCCCATTTGAACATCGCCACCACCCTTTTGCAGGTGCTGGGCAAAAGCAACCCCTGCTAACAATACAGACAGGACCAACCCTCCGCCTCCGCCTATTTTATTTGCCTGCGTCAGGGTTTCCTGCTGGCCTGCGGATAATAAACTATGCCTGATCCCATACCAAAGGTAAACATCAAAACCAATGATCATCCAAACGATCAACCTGATCCATGTGTCCAGCGGAAGAAATACCATCATGAACAAACAGGTGATGATACCGAGAATTGGCACAAGGGGAACAAAAGGAGTTTTGAAGCCGCGTGGCGCATCGGGCATATTCTTTCTCATCACCAGAACACCAATGCAGACCAGGATAAATGCAAACAGGGTGCCGATGCTCGTCATTTCTCCAACCACTCTTGCCGGTACGAACGCTGCAAACAGACTTACGAAAATCATAAAAAGGAAATTGCTCTTGAACGGTGTCCGGAATTTGCTATGCACCTGTGAAAAGATGCGCGGCAAAAGTCCGTCCTTGCTCATGCTGAAAAATACCCGGCTCTGACCCATGAGCATAACCAGGATGACGGAAGAATAACCTCCGAGGATGGCCACGATGATTGCCCTGTTTAACCAGGGATAATCTGGATGAAGGACTCCGGCCGCATCTGCTTTTCCCATATGATCAATGGCTACCGCAACCGGCGCAATACCATCTTTGCCTCTGAAGGAAGTATAATTGGTGACTCCGGTTAAAACATGCGCGAATAGAATATACAAAATCGTACAAATGGCGAGCGAGCCCAGGATACCTATAGGCATGTCTCTTTTTGGATTCTTGGCCTCCTGCGCTGCCGTGCTTACGGCATCAAATCCGATATATGCAAAAAACACAATTGCTGCCGCACGGATGATGCCACTGAAACCAAACTTACCAAAGGTTCCGGTATTTTTCGGAATATAAGGATCATAGTTGGATGTGTTTATGTATTTCCATCCAAGGAAAATGAAAATCAGCACCACCGAAATTTTTATAATTACGATCACAGCATTTACCCTGGCACTTTCCTGCGTGCCCTTAATAAGAAGCAGACTCACCAAAACAACAATAAATACGGCAGGAACATTAATCATCCCGCCGTCAAATGGACCCGTTGCCATGGCATCCGGTAAACGAATATTAAATCCTTCAAGAAATTTCACGAGATAGCGGCTCCAGCTTATACTTACGGTTGCCGCACCTACTGCATATTCCAATACCAGGTCCCAGCCAATCACCCAGGCAACAAATTCTCCCATGGTGGCGTAAGAATAGGTATATGCGCTTCCTGCAACCGGAATCATAGATGCAAATTCTGCGTAACATAGTCCGGCAAAACAACAGCCCAGTGCAGCTACAACAAAAGAAATGGTTATAGCAGGGCCCGCCTGATTGGCAGCCGCGACTCCGGTTATGGAAAAAAGACCAGCGCCGATTATGGCGCCAATACCCAGGGCAACCAATGATCCTGCACCTAATGTCTTTTTTAAGGAATGTCCGCTCTTATCCGAAGCTTCAGCAAGAAGGCCGGCCAACGGCTTTTTTACAAATAGGCTCATGGCAATCGCTTATGGGTTGGTAGATTGATCGATTATTGAAGTCGTAAAATAAGCAAATATTCTACAGACCGGTATTCTTTTTCAATTCAATTGAAATCTGAGATTTTGTGAATTGAAGAATATTCGATTGTTTGCAGGCTCATTTTTCCAGATCAGGGCTTCCGGTATAAATGATTTATTCATGTCCCATAATGCAAATTTCATGTTGATAAATTCATCGGGTAGGTGAAGGAATAAAAATGAACGGATGAAAAAAATCGGTCTGACCGGATGGATCCTCATTTTCATGGCCGCAGGCATCGCGGCTGGATTGCTGATTCATCATATTGCCTCAGCCTCCTCGATCAGTCGGTTTAGCGATAGCATGTCTATCCTGACGGATGTGTTTTTAAGGCTGATAAAAATGATCATCGCACCGCTGGTCTTTTCTGCCCTGGTTACAGGAATTGCCAAGCTCGGAGACATCAGGGCAGTTGGAAGAATCGGTGGAAAAACACTGGCCTGGTTTCTCGCTGCTTCCCTGCTTTCCCTGATCCTCGGCATGGTTGTTATGAATATTGTTCATACCGGCCATGACCTGCATCTGCCTGTTCCTTCCGGAGAGGATCTTCAGCCACTGGCATCTTCATCTCTTTCTTTCAAAACCTTTGTCACACATGTTTTTCCGCGAAGCATCATGGAAGCGATGGCTAATAATGAAATTCTGCAAATCGTGGTTTTTTCCGTTTTCTTTGGAATAGCCACGGCTGCCGCCGGTGAAAAAGGGAAAATCATGATACGTGCTCTTGAAGCTGTAACAGAAATCATCCTCCGGGTCACCGGATACGTAATGAATTTTGCGCCCCTCGCGGCTTTTGCAGCAGTGGCTGCGATTCTTTCAATCAAAGGATCTGAAATATTAATCTCGTACGGCAAGTTCATTCTCATATTTTATTTCAGTGTGTTGGCTCTCTGGGCCATCCTGATTACCATCAGTTATTTATGGATCGGGAAAAAAGTGTTTGTCGTGCTGGGCAATGTTAAGGATGTCGTGTTGCTCGCTTTTAGTACAGCCAGCTCCGAAGCGGCTTTTCCGAAACTGATAGAAGAATTGGAGAAATCTGGTTGCCCGAATAAGATCGTAAGCTTTGTTTTGCCTCTGGGTTATTCATTCAATTTGGACGGCAGCATGCTGTATATGACCTTTGCATCCTTATTTATTGCACAGGCGTATGGAATTGCCCTTTCTTTTCAAACCCAGGTAATCATGCTGCTTGTGCTGATGCTCACGAGCAAAGGGATTGCAGGCGTTCCGAGGGCCGCACTGGTGGTTATCGCAGGCACTCTTTCCATGTTCCATATTCCGCAGCAGGGTTTATTGTTACTGCTGGGTATTGATCAGTTCATGGATATGGCGAGGAGTGCCACGAATGTGGTTGGAAACAGCCTCGCTACCGCAGTTATATGTAAAATGGAAGGCGTGCTGGAAGATTAAACAGCTTATCCGGAATCTGGCGGTGGGATGAGATTGAATCCGGATTATATTTCCTTATTTATTTATAAGTCTTAATTTGGCGGCGCAAACAGAAGAGCCTGCTTCAGTTGCTAATCTCAAAACTTTTATGCCCATATTCCTTGCGTTTACGATCAAAGATCTGCTTAACCCGGAATTCTATATCAATAACGGTGGGCTTTGGGTATTGCTTTTTATCGTATTCGCGGAAACAGGATTAATGGTCGGCTTTTTTCTTCCAGGTGACAGCCTGCTCTTCGTAGCCGGTATTTACAGTCAAAAACTGATCGGTTCCCTGCTGCACAGGGGAACAGGTAGTAATCTCGCCGATCTCCTGATCCTCTGGATCATGATCTCTGTCTGTGGCATCCTGGGAAACATTGCCGGGTACTGGTTTGGGAAAAAAAGCGGTCACTTCCTATTCCAGCGAAAAGATAATTTTCTATTCAAGAAAAAGCATTTGTTCGATGCCAAGGCTTTTTATGACAAGCATGGGGGGCAGGCGATTGTTTTTGCACGGTTTCTGCCCATCATCCGAACTTTTGCCCCTATCGTGGCAGGCATTGTACAGATGGACAAAAAGAAATTCATGTTCTATAATATATTAGGTAGTGCATCGTGGGTATTTCTCATGTTGTTTGCGGGTCATTACCTGGACCGGCTTTTCATGAGTAAATTTGGCTTTGACCTGAAAAAACATCTGGAGATCATTGTGCTCGTCATTGTGCTGATTACTACGCTGCCCGTTTTATATAAATTGTTTTTTGGCAAAAGGGCCAGTACGCATCCGGAAGACAAAGTCATATGAGTGCTTTATCACAAACAAGACAAAAAGGCGTATTTCAGCTCGCAGTTATCGTAGCAGCCCTGGGTTATTTTGTGGATATCTATGACCTGCTTTTATTTACCGTCGTTAAGAAAGCTTCCATGACCGGTCTTGGTTCAACAGATGCCACCATACTGGCAGACAGTACCCTCGTGATCAACTGGCAGATGGTCGGGCTTCTCCTGGGTGGCATTATCTGGGGTATATTGGGAGATAAAAAAGGCAGGCTTTCTGTACTGTTCGGTTCTATCATTCTGTATTCTATCGCCAATTTTGCCACCGGATTTATATATACCGTAAATCAGTATGCACTATGCCGGTTTGTTGCTGGCCTCGGCCTCGCAGGAGAGTTGGGAGCCGGCATTACCCTGGTCAGCGAATTGCTTCCGAAAAACAAACGGGGCATTGGCACTTCGCTGGTTGCAGGAATAGGATTAATCGGCGCTGTCTTCGCGTATTTTACATACAGGGTCACTAACGACTGGCGATTGTGTTACAAAATTGGCGGCGTTCTTGGTATTGCCCTCCTGATCCTTCGTATAAGTGTGGCCGAATCGGGTATGTTCCTCGAGGTGAAACAACAATCGGTTGTCCGAGGAAATTTCTTTATGTTCTTTACAAACGGCCACCGGTTCAGGAAATATATAATGGCGATCCTTATCGGCCTTCCAACCTGGTATGTGATTGGCATACTCGTTAACCAGAGCGATCGGTTTGCAAGCGAGATGTATGGGCGGAATGCCATTGATTCGGGGCGCTCGATCATGTTTGCCTATGTTGCAATTTCAATCGGAGATATCCTTGTCGGTTTTATCTGCCAGTGGCTGAAGAGCCGGAAAAAAGGATTATTTCTTTTTTATATCCTGTGCATTATTTCCGGAATACTTTTTTTCAGTGGCTTCAACAACCAGGATGCTCGAATGTATATGATCTGCACCGTACTCGGCTTTTCCACCGGGTTCTGGGCCATCTTCGTTACCATGGGTGCGGAACAGTTCGGCACAAACCTCAGGGCCACTGCAGCTACTACAATTCCCAATATGGTGCGTGGTTCGCTTCCGCTTATCAACCTGCTTTTTCTGAATCTTTTTCAGAAGTCTTGGGGATGGTCACTTGTCCGGAGCGGTATCATCACCGGACTCCTGGTGATGCTGATTAGTTTTATCGCATTTTATTATACGGAAGAAACCTATCACAAGGATCTGAATTATATTGAACATTGAAACCTCCGCGCCCTTACAAAAGTTGAATCCCTATCTTCGCGGATCATTTTTTCCGCAAAAGGTTACCTGATGAAATTTTTAATTATCCGATTTTCTTCTATTGGCGATATTGTTCTGACAACACCTGTTGTGCGTTGCCTGAAGCAGCAGATACCGGATGCGGAGATCCATTTTCTTGCCAAATCCACCTATCTGCAGATCCTGGCATCCAATCCATATATTGACAAAGCGCATTACCTCGAGCAAAGCCTCCAGGCAGTGATCAAGGAGCTCCAGCGTGAAAATTTCGATTATGTAATTGACCTTCACCACAACCTGCGATCCATGAAAGTAAAGGAAGCGCTGAGGGTCAAAAGCTTTTCTTATAATAAGCTGAATGTTCAGAAATGGATTTACACCAGTTTTAAATTTAACATGCTGCCTAAGGTTCATATTGTCGACCGCTATATGGAAACGGTAGAAAGTTTCGGAGTAAAAAATGATGGTGCCGGCCTTGATTATTTTATTGCCAGGGAAGATGTCATCAATGAAACTGATCTTCCTATGTCCCATTCAGCCGGCTATATTGGCGTTGTAATCGGCGCTGCGCTGAATACCAAGAAATATCCCTTTCATCATATAAAAAAACTTTGCGAACTGCTGGATCATCCGATTGTGCTGTTGGGCGGCCTCGAAGATGCTGACGAAGGTGACCGGATTGCGGCCGCTGATCATATCAAAATTTATAATGCCTGTGGTAAATTCGGGCTTAATGAATCGGCCGACCTCGTGCGAAAGGCGAAGCTGGTCGTGACCAACGATACCGGACTCATGCACATTGCAGCTGCATATAAAAGGCCGATCATTTCACTCTGGGGAAATACCGTTCCTGATTTCGGCATGTATCCTTATTATGGATCGAACTACCTGCAGCGCTTCGAAGTCAATAAGCCGGGGCAGGAGCTTCCTTATGAAATTATTGAGATACACAGGCTCAGGTGCAGGCCCTGCTCCAAAATCGGATATGATTCCTGTCCCCTGGGGCACTTTAAATGTATGGAAAAAATAGATCCTGCTGCGGTCGTAAACCGCATCCTGGCGAGGCTGTGAAGTAGTTATTATTTGATATGCTGGCCCGTCCAGTTTCCATCTTTATCAAAAACATTATAGCCTACCACCGAATCAAAACAAAGATATTTCCCGTCCCATACGCCCTTCACATCGAAATGGTTAAAAATGCCATTTCCCGCCTTCACAAAAAAGCCAGTCCATTCACCCTGAGAATCAAATGAGAGCATGAGTTGTTGGGTTGCAACTGAAATAAAACCGATGAGCTCGTCTGAGCGGTTGAAAATATACAACCCCTTCCAAGCCGGATTTTTCGGGTGGTATTCATTATGATACATCGGATTAAGGGTCTTGTTTACATCAGGGTTAAGCTCAAAATGATTCAAAGGATTAATCGTGCTATTGTATTCCGGATTCACATCGTTATTATGTGCCGGGTTAATATTCCAGTTGAACCTCGGATTAATATTTGAATTTTTATCGGGATTGATCGTCGCGTTGAAATTTGGACTCAGGTTAATGTCAACTTTCGGATCGTGCCGGTTTTCAAGTGCTTGCGAACGGGCGGAAAAGAGCATGAAGAATGAAAGCGAGATCAGGGGTAAAGTTTTTTTCATCACATTTTTTTCAGTTATTGTATGGTTTCTAAAAGGTAGTTAATTTATATGAATACCGGTCCATTTTCCATTTTTATCGAACAGGTTGTAGCCGGAAGAATTGTCGTAACAAAGGAACATGCCCGTCCATATGCCGGGAACAGTAAAATAATTATAGAGCAGTTGTCCTGCTTTTACGAAATATCCATTCCAGGTCCCATTGTTATCAAATGAAATCATTACGTTTTGTGTGGCAATCGAAATATATCCAAAAAGATTATTGGAGTCGTTGAAAATAAACATGCCTTTCCAGGTGCTTGTGGAAGGCCGGAGGCTTTTCATAAAGGCAGGATTCAGCACTTCATTCGATTGCGGATTGAGCTGGAGGTTGATCATCGGGTTGATGGATGAATTCTGCATAGGGTTCATCTCATTGTCCTTTAAAGGATTCATATTCCAGTTTACCGAGGGATTGATGGAAAGGTTGCTGTCTGGATTGATGCGGTAGTTTCGGAAGGGGTTGATGTTTGGATCTTCCCTGGGATTATGTTTCCTGAAAGCAGGATCCTCCTGGGCCCGCAAATCTGGCAGGGAGATGAGCAGAAAAGCCATGAATAGCACAATTCCTCGCATACAAATAACGGTTAAGTTATAGCGATAGGTTAACAAGACTTTTCGCCGGATACGAGGATATATTTGGGGGAACAGGGCAAAAGTACTAAGGGAATGTTGTTTTGTCAATAGCGGATTAAAAAAGTTGATGGTTGATACCATCAACAAACCAATCAGAGTGTCTTTAAAACATCATTCATCCCCCTCACGGCGGCGGCGCTTTTCTCAAACAAGTCTTTTTCGCCGGCATTCAGGTCGAATGGGATGATTTTTTCCCAGCCTTTTTTCCCTATTGTAACGGGTACACCCAGGCAGATATCTTTCTGGCCGTATTCCCCATCCAGTGAAACGCAACAGGTAAAGAGTTTTTTCTCATCCCGAACAATGCTTTCCACCAGCGCTGCCCCAGACGCTCCCGGTGCATACCAGGCTGAAGTGCCAATAAGCTTGGTCAGCGTAGCACCTCCGACCATAGTGTCTGCAACGATTTGCTTTTGTTTTTCTTCGCTCAGCAGGGTGGTTACAGGAATGCTGTTCCAGGTGGCAAACCGGATCAGCGGAATCATGGTCGTGTCTCCATGACCCCCAATGACCAATGCGTTGAGGTCGGCCGGACTGCATCCGAGGTGCTGGCTGAGTTGATACCTGAATCGGGCACTATCCAGGGTTCCTCCCATTCCGATAACGCGCTGTTTGGGCAGGCCGGTTTCATGAAGGGTGAGATAAGTCATCGTATCCATAGGGTTGCTGATGACGATCAGGACGGCATCCGGCGAATGTTTCAGAATATTTTGAACAACGGTCTTTACAATCCCGGCATTGGTTCCGATGAGCTCTTCGCGGGTCATTCCGGGTTTTCTGGGAAGCCCGGATGTAATTACAACCACATTGCTTCCAGCCGTTTTGGCATAATCGTTCGTACTGCCCGTGATCCGGGTATCGAAGCCGAGAAGAGCTGCTGATTGCATGATGTCCTGAGCTTTACCTTCAGCCAGACCTTCTTTGATATCGAGGATCACCAGTTCATCGGCGAGTTCTTTGCGTGCAATGTTGTCAGCACAGGTAGCGCCTACGGCTCCTGCGCCTACTACGGTAACTTTCATCGGGAATAATTTGAATGAGTGATTGTTAATGCCGTTTTCAGGAATGGCAAAGGTAAAGCCACTGAGTGATTTTTCAAGACTGTCATCAGATTTATACCGGAAGGATGATTAATCCTTCGGGGCAAACCCGTTCAGGATCGTATCTACTTTTTGATTTCCTTCAAAATGCGTGATGTATTGCCCCTTCTTATTGTATAAAGCGAGATAAGGAAGATTTTGCATTTTGAAATAGGGAGGAAGAAAATATTTCTCATCCCGTCCCATCAGGATATTCTGATGATCGCTGATGCGGTAATAAGTATAGAAACTTTTCATTTCATCGAATGGCTGAAAAGTGGCCATCACGATTTCGATATCTTTGAATTTATCAAAATCGGCCAGAATATCCTGCACCTGATGTTTACAATGTTCGCATTCCGGGCTGAAAAATATCAGCAGAATCCTGCGGTTCTTTTTGATTTCGGACTTGGTCACATAATGCACACTGTCCACTTCCAGCAAACGTATGGGCGGGAAATCAGGATTTTTTAAATAGCCTGGCCCGGAAGGCGTGGATGTCTGAGCCTGCAGGCTGAACAGAAAAAACAAACCGGCGATCACGGCTAACACTCTTTTCATTCGGGATATTTTCATAAAAATAAAGCAAAATCGGCGATGCCCCAACTTGGTTCCTAAAGCCGCTTTGCAGGAAAGCGCAAAAACCATTAGTTTTGTCGCCCTTTAAGGATAAGATTTATTATACAGGTAAACTGATCATAACATATCATGGCAAATAGAGCAGACATCAGCCGCGGGCTTATCATTAAACTGGATGGAAGCCTCTATACAGTGATTGAT
>JANWIY010000029.1 GCA_025449645.1 Chitinophagaceae bacterium
GGAATGTCCAACTCAAAACTCCGTCTACCCCTACCGTCAACCGTCAACCGTCAACCGTCAACTGTGAACCGTCAACCGTCAACTAATAAGCGACCCCACTCAGCGAATGATCCTTTGTTTCCAGCATGGAACTACCCATCAGGTATTCGTCAACTTTCCGGGCACATTCGCGCCCTTCACTAATGGCCCATACAACAAGGGATTGGCCGCGCCGCATGTCCCCGGCACTGAATATTTTGGCAATATTCGTCTGATAGGATTTATCCGTTGCTTTTACATTTCCCCTTTCTTCCAGCTCAACGCCGAGATCCTGCAGTAATCCTTCGTGCTCCGGATGCAGGAATCCCATCGCCAGCAAAGCCAGCTCGCAAGGCATTAACTTTTCCGATCCCGGAACTTCAGTAAACCGCGCCGGTTTTCCATCCTCTGCCAGCTTCCATTTCAGGGTAACGATCTTCAGAGCTGCTAATTTTCCTTTTCCGTCCCCGACAAATTCCGTGGTGGCCATTGCCCAATGTCTTTCACATCCTTCTTCGTGTGAAGAAGATGTCTTTAATGTCATGGGATAGGTCGGCCAGGGCATATAGGCGGTTCTTTCCTTCGGCGGCTGGGGAAGCAATTCAAATTGCGTAATGGATTTCGCGCCCTGACGGTTTGATGTACCAACGCAGTCACTGCCAGTGTCGCCGCCGCCAATCACAATCACATTTTTTTTACTGGCCAGTATATCCTCTTCCTTATTTTCGGTTGCACTTACCCGTTTGTTTTGCTGCTTTAGAAAATCCATGGCAAAATGCACACCTTTCAAATCACGTCCGGGGATCGGCAAATCCCGTGGTATAGTTGATCCTCCGGCCAGCACAATGGCGTGGTAATCCCTCAGCAGGTCATTCACATGCACATCCACCCCAACATGGGCGTTGCACCGGAACACAACGCCTTCCTGCTCCATGAGAGCGATTCTTCTGTCGATCACCCATTTTTCGAGTTTGAAATCCGGACTGCCATATCGCAGCAATCCGCCTGGCGCATCATCGCGCTCAAAAACAGTTACGGAATGGCCAGCACTATTAAGCTGTGTTGCTGCTGCCATTCCCGCCGGCCCTGAACCCACCACGGCTATTCTCCTGCCGGTTCTTACATTCGGTTGCTTTGCTTTTACAAATCCTTTTTCAAAAGCAATTTCGATGATATGCTTTTCGATTTCTTCGATCGTGATGGCCGGCTGGTTAATACCCAATACGCAGCTGCTTTCACAGGGGGCCGGACAAATTCTTCCCGTGAACTCGGGAAAATTATTCGTTGAAGAGAGGATCTCATACGCTTCCTGCCAGGAATTTCGGTATACGGCATCATTGAATTCCGGGATCACATTTCCCAGCGGACATCCATGACTGCAGAATGGAATTCCACAATTCATGCAGCGCGCAGCCTGGTGATTCAATTGCGCGGGCTCGTAAGGTTTTACAAACTCTTTGTAGTCTTTTTTTCTTTCCTGAACAGGACGCTTGGCCGGCAGCTCCCGTTTGTATTCCATAAAACCCGTTAGTTTACCCATGAACTATGCTCACTTAATGGTTATTGAATATTCAATTATGATTTTACCCCGACGCGGGCTTTCTTTTCCAGCAAAACTTTTTTATAATCTTTCGGAAAGACCTTCACAAAGTTCCGCAGCTGGTTTTCGAAATCGTCCAGAACAAACCGGGCGACCGTACTGGATGTATAGGAGTAATGTTTTTCAATCATTTCTTTCATCTCAGATACATCCTCTTCGTTCAGCGGATCCAGATCAATCATTTCCGGATTGCACAAAGACGAAAATTTGCCGTCAACATCATACACATAGGCAATTCCACCGCTCATGCCCGCCGCAAAATTCCGTCCTGTTGAACCGAGGATCACCACGCGGCCGCCGGTCATATATTCGCAGCCGTGATCACCGATACCTTCCACCACTGCGTTAGCGCCTGAATTTCTGACTGCAAACCGCTCCCCGGCTTTACCGCGGATAAAGGCTTCTCCTGAAGTGGCACCATAAAATGCCACGTTTCCAATGATGAAATTTTCTTCAGGAACAAATCCGGCATCGGCAGCAGGATAAACGATTAACCGGGCTCCCGACAATCCTTTTCCAAAATAATCATTTGCATCTCCTTCCAGTTCCAGGGTGACTCCCTGGGTGTTGAACGCGCCAAAACTCTGCCCCGCTGTTCCTGTCATTTTAAAATGAATGCTGTCCTGGGGCAATCCCCTGGATTGAAACAGTTTTGAAATTTCATTTGAAAGAATGGTGCCGATGGTCCGGTCTGTATTCTTAATCCGGAAAGAAGCGAATACTTTTTGTCCGGATTCCATCGCCGGCTTTGCAGCTGCAAGCAATTTCCAGTCGAGCACCTCGGACAATCCATGATCCTGTTCCTCCATATTGTGAATACCAGTGTACATGGATGTCGGCTCCTTGTATAATATCGGAGAGAGATTAAGTTTCTTCGCTTTCCAGTGTTTAATATTGTCATTGACCTCAAGGCATTCCACCTGACCCACCATTTCATTAACCGTGCGGAAACCAAGCTCAGCCATGATCTCACGAAGCTCCCTTGTAAGAAACTTAAACAGGTTGACCACATGATCCGCATTCCCCGTAAATCTTTTCCTTAATTCAGGGTTCTGAGTGGCCACACCAACGGGACATGCATTCGTATGGCATTTCCGCATCATAATACAACCTTCCACAACAAGCGCTGCTGTGGCAACGCCCCATTCTTCTGCGCCGAGAAGCGTCGCAATGGCCACATCGCGGCCAGTTTTCAACTGACCGTCGGTCTGGAGAACGACCCGGCTTCGTAACTTATTTTTCACGAGTGTTTGCTGGGATTCTGCAAGTCCAAGTTCCCAGGGCAGGCCGGCATGGCGTATGGAGCTCATGGGAGAGGCACCGGTTCCGCCATCATGACCTGATATCAGGATCACATCTGATTTTGCTTTCGCCACGCCCGCCGCGATCGTTCCCACGCCTGCTTTCGAAACCAGTTTTACGCTGATGCGCGCATTGCGGTTTGAATTTTTCAGATCGAAGATTAACTGTGCAAGATCTTCAATAGAATAAATATCGTGGTGTGGAGGAGGCGAAATGAGTCCCACGCCAGGTGTGGAATGACGGACCTTCCCAATCCATTCGTCTACTTTATGACCCGGCAGTTGCCCGCCTTCGCCCGGTTTCGCTCCCTGGGCCATTTTAATTTGCAATTCATCTGCCTGTGTGAGGTAATAACTGGTGACTCCGAATCTCGCGGATGCTACCTGTTTTATGGCAGAGCGCATGGAATCTCCATTTGGCAAAGTATCAAAACGGAATTCATCCTCGCCGCCTTCACCGGTATTGCTTTTTCCACCGATGCGGTTCATTGCAATGGCAAGGGTTGAATGCGCTTCATGGGAAATGCTCCCGAAGCTCATGGCGCCGGTTGCAAATCTTTTCAGGATATTTTCTTCCGGCTCAACCTCATCAAGCGAAACAGAGGGACGGTTTCTTTTAAATGCAAACATGCTTCGCAGGGTCGCCGCTTTTTCCATCTGATCGTTTACCAGCTTCGAATATTTCTTAAACGAAGCATAATCGTTCATGTGCGTGGAATATTGCAGATAATGAATTGTGCCCGGATTGAATAAATGGAATTCTCCTTTTCGTTTCCATTGATAAACGCCACCCGCTGGCAGGCGATCCACCGGAATATCTTTCCTGCTGAATGCGAATAAATGCTTGGCCAGGGTCTCGCGTGCTATTTCATCAAGTCCCATACCCTCGATACGCGAAATAGCTCCAGTAAAATACTTATCAACGACAGAGTGATTCAGGCCGATGATTTCAAATATCTGGGCTCCCTGATAGGATTGTAAAGTAGAGATTCCCATTTTAGAGAACACTTTCAACAGCCCTTCATTTACTGCCTTTACATAATTTTTTTTCAATTGCTCGGCATCAAGCGCCGTTTGTAGTTTCCCCGTGGTTTTTGCATCACGTATTGTGGCAAACGCGAGGTAAGGATTGATCGCCGTGGCACCGAATCCAATCAGACAAGCGAAGTGGTGCACTTCCCAAACATCGCCTGCTTCCACGATAATGCCAACCTGTCCGCGGTATCCTTTACGGATCAAATGATGGTGAACCGCAGCTGTTGCCAGAAGGGAAGGAATGGGCGCATGTTCGGAATCAATCGCGCGATCCGAGAGCACCAGTACTTCAAATCCGTCCAGTACGGCATCTACAGCATACCGGCAAAGTCTTTCCACGCCCGCCTGAAGGGAACCTGGTTTACCGTCGGCCCTGAAATAAGTCTGAAGGGTTTTAGCCTGAAAAACGCCGGTATCAATACTCCTGATCTTTTCTAATTCATGATTGGAAAGTACAGGATGCTTCAATGCCACACTATGACAGGCCAGTGGATCTTCTATCAGCAGGTTGCCATTATTTCCTGCGAATGTGGTGAGCGACATGACCAGTGTGTCCCTGATTGGATCGATGGGATGATTGGTCACCTGGCCAAACAAGTTCTTAAAATAACTGCAGAGGTGCTGTGGTTCATCGCTGAGTACCGCCAGCGGAACATCGGATCCCATTGAACCAACTGGTTCTTTTCCATCCAGCGCCATCGGGGTTATTATGCATTCAATATCTTCCGTTGAATAGCCAAATGCTTTCTGGTATTTAAAAATCTGGTCGTGATGCAGCTCAGTAAACAAAACCCTGGGCTCCGGCAATTCTTCCAAACGGATCTTATATTTATTCAGCCATTCCGCATAAGGTTTGGAGGAACAGATCGTATTCTTCAGTTCTTCATCACTGATGATGCGTCCCTGCTCCATATCCACTATAAACATTTTGCCTGCCTGCAGCCTTCCTTTTTCGCGGATCATTTTCTGTTCGATAGGCAATACCCCCGTCTCGGAAGCCATGATCACTCTGTCGTCTGTTGTTACGCAATAGCGGGAAGGCCGCAGGCCATTTCTATCCAGGGTGGCTCCGATGATTTTTCCATCGGTAAAAGAAATGGAAGCGGGACCGTCCCATGGTTCCATCAGCGATGCGTGAAATTCATAAAATGCCTTCTTCACCGGATCCATCTGTTCATTGCCATCCCAGGCTTCAGGAATTAACATCATCATGACATGGGGCAGTGAACGGCCGCAAAGCAGGAGCAGTTCAATCATATTATCCAGGCAGGCAGAATCCGACTGCCCATCGGTAATGATGGGAAGAAGCATATCCATTTCTTCTTTCGAAAAATAGGGAGATTCAAATCCTTTTTCACTGGTCTTGAGCCAGTTCAGATTTCCCTGCACTGTATTTATCTCGCCGTTATGCGCGATATATCGGAAGGGCTGCGCCAGTTTCCAGGAAGGAAATGTATTCGTAGCAAACCGGGAATGGATGAGCCCGAATGCCGAAACCACGCGGTTATTTCTCAGATCAGGGAAATAGTCCCTTACCTGCAGACTGGTAAGCTGACCCTTGTAAACAACGGTTTTGAAGGAAAGTGAAGCTACATAAAAGCCGATGGGATCTTTCTTTACTGTGTTGGAAATGGTATGGCTGGAATAATTCCGAAGCACGAATAGTTTACGTTCAAAATCCTCAGGCTGGCTGATATGGTCCGGGCTAGCAATGAAAACCTGTTCTATTTCAGGTTCAACAGAAAGTGCGGTGGCTCCAAGGCCATCAGAGTTTACGGGAACCTTGCGGTAACCCAGCACTTCGAGACCAAGCTTTTCAGCGGCGCGGTTGAAGATATCCCTGCATTCTTCCTTAAGCATAATATCCCTGGGGAAAAACAACATCCCCACACCATACCTGCCATAGGCAGGGAGGTGAATACCCAGGCGGATACATTCATCGAAAAAGAATTCGTGCGGGGTCTGGATCATGATACCCGCCCCGTCTCCTGTATTGCTTTCGCAGCCACAGGCCCCCCGGTGCTCCATGTTCTCCAGGATGGTAAGTGCGTCAGAAATGATCTGATGCGATTTATTGCCCTTTATATTGGCGACAAACCCGATGCCACAGGCATCCCGCTCAAAGGAAGGATGATATAATCCCTGATTGCGTTCCATTAATTTCGATTAAGCAGTGAATGGCACCTACAGACAATCGTCAGATCTATGATTTTTCTAAGGAAGCAAGCGATTCGTCTAAAAATATAAAAAAACACTGATACTTTATTAAATAAATATCAACAACTACTGCACTCTTTATGTTCAAATCAGGTATCCATAAAGTGTATCATTTTTGTTGATTTCTGAGTAGTCAATCTGGCGCGATTGCAGATTCCTGAGCAACACATCATAGTCCTTTCGGGTCCCGAGTTCAATACCCACCAGGGCCGGTCCGGTTTCCTTATTTGTCTTTTGCATATATTCAAACCTCGTGATATCATCATTCGGTCCTAACACATTGTTTACAAACTCTTTAAGTGCTCCCGGCCGCTGGGCGAACCGGATGAGGAAATAATGTTTCAGGCCTTCGAATTGCAGGGACCTTTCCTTAATCTCGGGCATCCTGTCAATATCGTTATTGCTTCCGCTTACGATGCAAACCACATTTTTCCCTTTAATTGAATCAGCATATTTCTCCAGTGCGGCAATGGAAAGTGCGCCTGCAGGTTCTACCACGATGGCATCCTCGTTATACAACCTGAGAATGGTCGAGCATACCCGGCCCTCTGGGACGAGCCCCAGTTCATCAAGCACTTCCTTACAAATTGAATAGGTCAGGTCGCCGGTCCTTTTGACGGCAGCGCCGTCAATAAAGCGGTCGATTTTGTCAAGGGTTACCGGCTGGCCTGCCTTGAATGCTTCCAGCATGGATGGAGCGCCTTCCGGCTCCAGGCCGATGACTTTTGTTTTGGGAGAATAGGTTTTGAAATAAGAACCCACGCCGGACGCAAGGCCCCCACCACCTACCGGCACAAAGAGAAAGTCGATATCGGAGAGATCTTCGAGAATTTCCAGAGCGACTGTTGCCTGACCTTCGATGATCTGAAGGTCTTCGAAAGGAGGGATAAAAGTCATCTGGTGATCTGACGTGAATTTCTTTGCCGCAATGGCGCAGTCGTCATATGTATCCCCTACCAGCTTAATTTCAACGAAGTCCTCACCAAACATTTTCGTTTGATTCACCTTTTGTTTCGGCGTGATGATCGGCATGAAAACCACACCTTTCAGGTTGAGTTTTTTGCAGGAATAGGCGAATCCCTGAGCGTGGTTCCCCGCACTGGCACATACTACGCCATTCCGAAGTTTTTCTTCAGGAAGAACGCTCATCATGTTGTAGGCTCCGCGGATCTTAAACGAGCGAACCACCTGCAGGTCTTCCCGCTTCAGGTAAACATTCGATTTATACCTGCGGGAAAGATTCTGATTCAGCATCAGCGGCGTTCGCAGAACTACTTTTTTAACTCTTTCCGCAGCCTTGGCTACATCAAGTTTCGGAAAGGAAAGCATTGAGGTTTTCATAATTATACTTTTTCTGCCAGCTTCTTTTCGGTTTTCGGTGCAGGCGCGGTTTGATTTTCAGGACGAAGGCTGCGGACGGTTTTGCCGGCCTGCCACATTTCACTTTCCCGAAGTTCTTTGAGTTCAACTTCCAGCTTTTCACGATAGTCCGTTTTACTGTTGCTGTCGATGGATCGCTGGGATTCTTTTCCGCTGGCTACACTTTCATATAATTCCCTGAAGACTGGTGCCGTTGCATCCCTGAATTTTTTCCACCAGTCAAGTGCGCCCCGTTGCGCGGTTGTTGAGCAATTTGCATACATCCAGTCCATGCCGTTCTCAGCAACCAGTGGCATAAGGCTCTGCGTAAGCTCTTCCACCGTTTCATTAAATGCTTCGGAAGGCGTATGGCCTTTGTCCCGGAGCACCTGGTACTGGGCTGCAAATATGCCCTGTATGGCTCCCATCAGTGTACCCCGTTCTCCCGTGAGATCGCTATAAACTTCTTTTTTAAAATTCGTTTCGAATAAATAACCACTGCCAACAGCAATACCCAAAGCGATTACCCTGTCCTTTGCTTTGCCTGTCGCATCCTGGAAAATGGCATAACTGCTGTTCAGTCCCCTGCCTTGCAGGAACATTCTTCTCAATGAAGTTCCTGATCCCTTGGGAGCTACGAGGAAAACATCCACGTCGGCCGGGGGCACAATACCTGTTTGTTCTTTGAAAGTGATCCCGAATCCATGAGAGAAATAAAGCGCCTTGCCCCTGGTCAGGTGTTTTTTTACTGTTGGCCAGAGTTCTATTTGCGCGGCATCGCTCAGAAGATAGCAGATGATGGTTCCTTTCTGCAATGCTTCCTCAATTTCAAAAAGTGTCTTTCCGGGAACAAAACCATCGCGTACAGCTTTATCCCAGGTTTTCGAATTCTTACGCTGACCGACGATCACATTGATGCCATTATCTTTTTGATTCAGTGCCTGACCGGGTCCCTGAACCCCGTATCCGATCACAGCGACCACTTCATCCTTTAATACCTGCTGGGCTTTGGACAGCGGAAATTCTTCCCGGGTGACCACCGTTTCGTCTACGCCACCGAAATTTAGAGTTGCCATGTTTTGTTTTTTATTGTTTTTATATTTTAATCAGTTACCGATTCTGATGTTGCTAACTGTGGATCTTAATTTTCACATTTCCACATTTGCCTTTCTTCACATCGTAAACACCTCATTCTGCTTATTCAGGAATTCATTTTCCACCAGGTCTTCACCTGGTTCTATATGTTCGAACTCTTTCAGTTTTTCATGAAAACCGCTGCTCGCATTAATAATAGCCACCCGTGCGCTGCGTACAAACTCAATCACGCCATAGGGTTCCAGTGCTTCCAGCAAACCGTCCGTCTCTTCCCGATGGCCCGTTGTTTCAAAAACCGTGTAGTCCTTACGGATCACTACAGCCCGTGCTCCATATTTTCTGAGCAGCCTTTCCACTTTTACCTTTTCCACGATCTGATCCGTGGAAACCTTGTATAAAGCAAGCTCCTGCCATACGATCTCGTCATTCTGATTGAAATAGGCCTTGAGCACTTCCACCTGTTTTTCAATCTGGCGGCAAAGTTTTTTAACCACATCTTCTGTTTCGTTGATAACGATAGTGAAGCGGTGAATACCTTCAATCTCAGAAGGAGAAGTATTCATACTTTCGATATTGATCTTTCTCCTCGAGAAAATAATCGCAATGCGGTTCAGCAATCCGATCTGGTTTTCAGTGTAGACGGTGATTGTATATTCTTGTTTGGACATGGGTTGAAAATTAAAAATTAAAAAGTAAAAATTGGAGCTTGATTTTTCGTTAATGGTTTTTGGTGTCGATAATGATTGTGGCTATGATTTTTGAAATTTCGTCTGCCTCTTTGATAAAATTTCTTATTATAATTTT
The DNA here is from genome assembly GCA_025449645.1 of Chitinophagaceae bacterium. Lineage (GTDB taxonomy): Bacteria > Bacteroidota > Bacteroidia > Chitinophagales > Chitinophagaceae > Puia. The sequence continues at coordinate 9,430 of JANWIY010000029.1, forward strand.
GTCTGCGTCCATTGTATCTTTTATGAGCGTTAACCAATATTTTGTTTCATTTGCAGATTTTAGCGCAATTACATAGAATTTAATAAAATCGTTTCTTGATGCACCTCCTATTCCTTCAACTAGGTTTGCCCCTATGGAAGTTGCACTTCGCAATAGTTGATCAAATATTGATAAATGAATTTTCTCGAATTTCTGTTTTCCAATAAATAAAACAATGTCCCTGGAAAAATAATAGACACGGTGTTTGATGTTATATACAGAAGAGCCCTCTTCAACCATTGAGGTCAAATCATCTCCAACATAGGTGAAGGAGTTCTCAGCAGTTATCGCCAGTACATCATCCATTTTTTAATTTTTAATTTTTACTTTTTAATTCCACTCACTTCAATCGTATCTCCGAAACACTGCAACCCTGGGGAACCATTGGGAACACATTATTTTCTTTTCCAACCATGATATTCAATAGGTATGATCCCTTGTGTGCGAGCATTTCCTTCAGGGTATTCTTCAATTCTTCTCTTTTTGAAACCATTTTACCGGGGATATGGTAAGCGTTCGCAAGCTGCACAAAATCCGGACTTTCAATATTTACAAAAGAATATCTTTTATCATTGAATAATTGCTGCCATTGCCGCACCATGCCCAGGAATTCATTGTTTAAAATAATAATTTTTACATCCAGTTTACCTTGCATAATCGTTCCGAGCTCCTGCAGGGTCATCTGGAATCCGCCGTCTCCGATTATAGCAATTACTGTTCTTTGGGGCGCTCCGAATTTGGCGCCGATGGCTGCGGGTAAGGCAAAGCCCATCGTACCGAGTCCTCCGGAGGTGATATTGCTTTTCGACTGATTGAATTTTGAATAGCGGCAGGCGACCATCTGATGCTGGCCCACATCGGTTACGATGATGGCATTTCCGGCAGTGAGTTCATTTAATGCATCAATCACTTCCCCCATGGATAAAATTTCAGTATCCGGATGCAGTTCAGGATAGATGCATATTTCATTTTCCTGTTTTTGCAGGTCCCTGAATTTTTGTAACCATTCCGTATGTTTTTTTTGCTGGACCAGGCTGGTGAGGAGCGGAAGGGTTTCCTTACAGTCCCCCCAAACGGGAACCGTGGTTTTTACATTCTTGTCAATTTCCGCCGGGTCAATGTCCAGGTGAATGACTTTTGCCTGTTTAGCATATTTGTCGAGCCTGCCGGTAACGCGATCATCAAAGCGCATACCCACGGCAATCAGGACGTCACATTCATTGGTCAGCACATTGGGCCCATAGTTTCCGTGCATGCCGAGCATGCCTACCGCCATTGGATGATCCGTAGGGATGGCGCTCATACCCATGATGGTCCAGGCGGCCGGGATTCCGGATTTCTCCAGGAACCGGGCAAATTCCTTTTCTGCACGCCCGAGAATAACACCCTGCCCGAAAATAACAAAAGGCTTTTTTGCTTCGTTAATCAATTTTGCTGCTTCCTCCACATATTTTTTTCTGACGATCGGTTTGGGCCGATAGCTTCTTATATGTTCGCAGGGCTGGTAATTCTCAAAATCAACTATTTGCAGTTGTGCATTTTTGGTGATATCAATCAGCACAGGCCCAGGTCTCCCGCTGGAAGCGATATAGAATGCTTTGGCGAGCACCGCAGGAATTTCGGTAGCGTCAGTGATCTGGTAATTCCATTTGGTAATTGGAGTGGTGATATTGATGACATCCGTTTCCTGGAAAGCATCAGTACCCAGCAAGTGAGCATAAACCTGTCCGGTAATGCAAAGCACTGGTGTACTATCTATCATGGCATCGGCGAGTCCTGTTACCAGGTTGGTCGCTCCGGGGCCGCTGGTAGCAAATACAATTCCTGTTTTGCCGGAAGTACGGGCATATCCCTGGGCTGCATGGATGGCTCCCTGCTCGTGGCGGACCAGGATATGCTTAAGCCTATCCTGATAATCGTACAGGGCATCATAAATGGGCATGATGGCGCCACCAGGATATCCAAAAATGGTTTCCACTTTTTCTGCTAGAAATATTTCCAGCAGTGCGGCAGATCCTGATAATTTCTGTGAAGGCTTCTTTGTCTTCACGGACTTGTCTTTTTTTACTGTAAGCGCTTCCATCCTGATTTATTTATCGGTAATAAAAATTATTTTCACATTAGCACATTTCCATATAGGCATTTCCATATTTTCAAATTCTTAAATGCCACCCTCATCCGTCACACAACCTTCTGCTGCACTTTTCACACTCCGGGCATATTTAAAAAGAACACCTTTGGTCGCCTTCAACGCAGGCTGCCTCCATTTTTTTCTTCTTTGGTTTATAATATCATCATTCACTTTCAAAGTAAGTGTGTTCTTACGGCCATCGATCTCGATGATATCATCGTCCTCCACCAGCGCGATGAGACCGCCATCAAACGCTTCCGGCGTAATATGGCCCACCACAAAACCATGCGTTCCTCCGCTGAACCTTGCGTCTGTGATCAGGGCCACGGTTTTACCCAAGCCGGCACCAATGATTGCTCCGGTAGGTTTCAACATTTCAGGCATCCCGGGTGCGCCTTTCGGACCAATATTCCGGATTACGACTACATCACCTGCATGCACTTTCCGTGATTGAATACCTTTGATCAGCTCGTGCTCACCATCGAAGACCCGGGCTGTTCCTTCAAAACGTTCTCCTTCCTTGCCAGTTATTTTTGCAACACTTCCTCCTTCAGCAAGATTGCCATACAATATCTGAAGATGCCCGGTTGCCTTTATGGGTCGGTCCATGGGCATAATTATTTTTTGCAGATCAAAATCCAGATCCGGCGCTTCTGCCAGATTTTCAGCAATGGTTTTACCGGTTACCGTTAAGCAATCACCGTGCAGTAGTTTATGCTTCCACAGATATTTCATCACAGCAGGCACTCCGCCGTATTGGTGGAGGTCCTCCATCAGGTATTTACCACTTGGTTTAAAATCTGCCAGCACCGGAACCCTGTCGCTGATCGTTTGGAAATCGTCCTGGCCGAGCGGAACGTCAACACTTTTTGCCATCGCAATCAAATGCAGTACGGCGTTAGTGGACCCTCCAAGGGCCATCACCACTGTAATTGCATTTTCAAATGCCTTGCGCGTCATGATATCCTTTGGCTTAATATCCTTCTCCAGTAATATTTTGATGGCAGCACCGATTGCTTCGCATTCTTTTTGTTTGTCATCGCTCAGGGCCGGATTCGAAGAAGAATAAGGCAAGCTCATACCCATCGCTTCTATTGCGCTTGCCATGGTGTTGGCCGTATACATGCCGCCGCAGGCACCGGCTCCCGGACAACTGTTTCTCACGATGCCCTTAAAATCGGCCTCGCTCAGGTTGCCGGCAATTTTTTGCCCCAATGCTTCAAAACTGGAAACGATGTTCAAGTCCTGCCCCTTATAATGACCCGATGCGATAGTTCCGCCATATAACATGATCCCCGGCCGGTTCAGTCTTCCCATGGCCATGATGGATCCCGGCATGTTTTTATCGCATCCCGGAATGGTGATTATGGCGTCATAATATTGGGCACCTGCATTCGTTTCGATACTGTCCGCTATGATATCCCGGCTTACCAGAGAATAACGCATTCCGTCGGTGCCCATGCTCATGCCATCGCTCACTCCAATGGTATGAAAGACCAAACCAAGAAGTCCTGTTTTATTGATGCTTGCTTTTACTGATTTGGCAAGATCGTTCAGATGCATGTTGCAGGGGTTTCCGTCCCAGCCCATACTCGCAATGCCCACTTGTGCCTTTTTGAAATCAGCTTCTGAAAAGCCAATGCCATAATACATGGCCTGTGCACCAGGCTGGGTCTCATCCTGGGTGAGTACTTTAGAATATGTATTGAGTTCCGCCATATTGATAAAAAAGAAACCCGCCTTTTTGGAGGCGGGTCGTGTATGATGTTTAAATTTTCTTACGTGATCAACCCACTCCATGAAGTGCAGAAATAATAATAATAATCACAAGCCCGAGGCGGGCGACTATAACTTTATTATATATTCTGTTATTCAACATGCGTAGCGTTGACTGCGAATATACGAACCGCGAATTAAAAAACAAAGAACTAAATGATCGTCGACTTCCTCAATTCGATATTTTCCTTGTTGAGGTCAGTTCCGGATATCTTTCCTACGAGGTAATCGCTGATCAATTCCCCGATGGTGGTGGTGAAATAAAAATTCACCGGGTCAATATCTTTTGTAACAAAGCCATTGTTCAGGGTCCAGGCGACGGCTTCCCTCACCAGGGCTGCTTCTTTCAACATGTTAAAATGTTCCAGCATCATTGCCGCGGAAAGGATGGAACCCAGGGGGTTAGCGATGTCTTTTCCTGCCGCCTGAGGGTAGGAGCCATGGATTGGCTCAAAAAGAGCGCTCTTTTTTCCTATAGAAGCAGATGGCAGCAATCCCAGGGAACCGCTGATTACGCTGGCTTCATCACTGAGTATATCCCCGAACATATTTTCTGTGAGCAGCACGTCAAACTGCTTCGGATTCAGAATGATTTGCATGGCAGCATTGTCCACGTACAAATAATCAACCGCTACGTCCTGATATTCCTTTGCCATCTTCTGCACCAGTTTTCGCCAAAGCCTGGAGGTTTCCAGCACGTTGGCCTTGTCGACCAGCGTAAGTTTTTTCCTCCGCAGACGCGCCTGTTTAAAAGCAAGCTGTGCTATACGCTCAATTTCTTCGCTGGTATACGTGCAATCATCAGATGCCCGGGTCTGCTCTGCGTTGGTTTCTTTTTTGCCGAAATAAATTCCGCCTGTGAGCTCTCTGAAGATGATGAAATCCACCGCTTCCAGGTTTTTGGTTTTCAGTGGCGACAAATGATGCAATGAAGGATAAGTAGTGATGGGGCGGATATTTGCAAAAAGCTCGAGTGACTTCCTGAGCTTTAGCAGACCCTGTTCAGGCCTTACTTTGGCAGCCGGGTCATTGTCATATTTCGGGTGTCCGATGGCGCCAAAGAGGATAGCATCACTTTGGAGCGCAGCTTCGATGGTTTCGTCCGGCAGCGGATTACCTGTCTTTTCTATTGCAACCGCACCCATGAGGTAATAGCGGTAATGAAATTCGTGGTGAAAGCATTCTGCAACGGCATTCAGCACTTTAACAGCCTGTCGTGTAACTTCGGGACCGACCCCGTCTCCTTCAATGACAACGATATTTTTTTTCATATGTTTGAGGTGATCCGATTATTTTCAAATTCAGCAATCTCGTCTTTCATGCTGAGCAGGTAATCAATATCGTCATAACCGTTCAGCAGGCAGGTTTTCTTATAGGGATTGATATCAAATTTTTCAGAGAGTGCAGGTCCGTTCTTTTTATCAAGTGTTATGGTTTGTGCAGCAAGGTCCACCGTAACCCCGGTGGAAGGGTCTGATTCAACCGCTTTAAAAAGTTCGTTTAAAAAAGATTCACTTACCGTAACAGGCAGCAGAAAATTATTGAGTGCATTATTTTTAAAGATGTCTGCAAAAAAACTGCTCACCACTACGTCAAAGCCATAATCCTTAATGGCCCAGGCTGCGTGTTCCCGTGAAGAGCCGCATCCGAAATTCTTTGCACACAGCAGTATCCTGCCATGAAATGCAGGATCGTTCAATACAAAGCCTTTTCTTGGCCTTGATTCATTGTCATTTTCATACCTCCAGTCCCGGAAAAGATTTTTTCCAAATCCATCCCGGCTCGTGGCTTTTAGAAACCGCGCAGGAATGATCTGGTCCGTATCTACGTTCTCAGCGTTCAGAGGGACGGCGGTGGAGGCTATTGTTGTGAATGCTCGCATTTTTTATCAGAGTGTTTAGTTAATTTGAAAATTTGAAAATGCCATAATGCAATTTTCAACCATTCAAATTATTCGCGGGTGTATTTGTATTCATTATCAAATTTTCAAATTATCAAATTCTCAAATTGTTTTTCACATCAGCTCTCTCACATCACTTACGCTTCCCGTTATCGCGGCGGCGGCGGCGGTCAGCGGACTGGCCAGAAAAGTCCGGGCATTCGGCCCCTGTCTTCCTTCGAAATTCCTGTTGCTGGTGGAGATACAATATTTCCCTGCAGGAATTTTATCTTCATTCATTCCCAAACATGCAGAGCATCCGGGTTGCCTCAGTAAAAATCCTGCATCTTCAAAAATCTTGTCAATCCCTTCGGCCCTGGCCTGCTGCTCCACCTGCTTGCTGCCGGGAACAATCCATACCTGAACATCAGCAGCTTTTTGTTTTCCCTTTACAAAGGCGGCAACCATTCTCAGGTCTTCAATACGACTATTGGTACAACTGCCGATAAAAACATAGTCAACTTTTTTTCCTTTTATCCCGGCACCGGCCTCGAGACCCATATAATGAAGGGATTTTTCAAATGAGGATTTTTCCCTCTCTTCTATTTCCTGCATACCCGGTATGTGGCCGGATATGCCAATGCCCATTCCGGGATTGGTCCCATAAGTGATCATGGGTTCAATGTCTGATGATTCAACGTTCAGTTCGCGGTCAAACCACGCACCCTCGTCGGTAAAAAGTGTTTTCCATCTGGCAAGCGCATTGTCCCAATCCCCACCCTGAGGAGCGAAAGGCCTGCCTTTTATATAATGAAAAGTCGTTTCGTCCGGTGCGATCATCCCGCAGCGGGCTCCCATTTCAATACTCATGTTGCAGATGGTCATTCGTGCTTCCATGGATAAGGATCGGATTGCTGATCCGGCATATTCCAACGCGTATCCGGTAGCACCACTGGCGGAGATCTTAGAAATGATATAGAGTATAATGTCTTTCGATAATACGCCCTTGTTTAGTTTGCCTTCCACATTGATGCGCATCAGTTTCGGTTTATGCTGCATCAGGCATTGCGTGGCAAGGGCCATTTCCACTTCGCTTGTACCAATGCCAAAAGCGATGGTACCGAAGGCCCCGTGGGTGGAGGTATGACTGTCCCCGCAAACGATGGTCATGCCCGGTTGGGTAATGCCGAGTTCGGGGCCGATGACATGGACAATGCCCTGAAACGGATGCCCCAGGCCGTAGAGTTCGATTCCAAATTTTGCACAGTTCTTTTGCAGGGTATCCACCTGGATCCGCGATAATTCCTCCTTGATGGGGAGATGCTGGTTAAGGGTAGGCACGTTGTGATCCGCAGTGGCAATCACCTGGCCTGGGCGAAAAACGGTCAGACCGCGCTGCTCAAGACCCTTAAACGCCTGAGGGCTGGTTACTTCATGAATAAAATGTTTGTCAATATAAAGGATGGAAGGTCCATCAGGAATAGTCCTGACTACATGTGTATCCCAGATTTTTTCGAATAATGTTTTTGGCATCTTTATCATTTAACGGCTCTAAATTTTCCGCATAAAATAATTTTATACTCTCACCCTTGCAAGCCTGTGCAAATCCTCCTCACCCACTTCCTTTTTGGTATCGGCCATGCGAAGAAATTCTGTGTACAGCACATCAATTTCATTACGCGTGAAGTCATATCCAATTTTATGCAGACGATGGGCCAATGCGCTGCGACCGCTCCTCGCGGTTAGCACGATCTTAGAACCGTCGGCACCGACCTCGTCCGGGTTGATGATCTCATAGGTGAGCGCATCTTTCAGGAACCCATCCTGATGGATCCCGGAAGAGTGGGAAAACGCATTGGCGCCTACAATGGCCTTATTGGGTTGAACCGGCATGCGCATGATTTCTGCCACCATCCTGCTTACCGGGTTCAGACGCTGAGTATTGATGCCCGTTGAAAATCCGAGATGGGCGTGCTGGCGGAGAATCATGACCACTTCTTCAAGCGCTGTGTTGCCCGCACGTTCTCCCAGACCGTTAAGTGTGCATTCGATTTGCCGTGCACCCGCAATCACGCCGGCAATGGAATTGGCGGTGGCCAGACCGAGATCGTTGTGACAATGACAGGAAATGATTGCTTTATCTATATTATCCACGTGATTGACCAGGTAGGCAATCTTCTCGCCATATTGATGAGGGAGACAATAGCCGGTAGTATCCGGAATATTTACGACGGTAGCTCCGGCTTGGATTACGGCTTCAATCACACTGGCCAGGTACTCATTTTCAGTGCGCCCCGCGTCTTCTGCATAAAACTCTACATCGTCCACAAAATTTTTGGCCCACTTCACTGACTGGACCGCTCTTTCTTTAATTTCTTTTCGGTTGGATTTAAATTTTGATTTTATATGAAAGTCAGAAGTACCGATCCCGGTGTGGATACGGGGTCGTCGTGCACCTTTAAGGGCATCAGCAGCTACCTCAATATCTTTTTCCACTGCACGGCTAAGTGCGCATACGGTTGCCTGTTTCACTACTTTGGATATTTCCGTTACAGACAGGAAATCCCCGGGACTCGATATCGGAAAGCCTGCTTCGATCACGTCAACGCCGAGATTTTCCAGTTCCAGAGCGAGTTCAAGCTTTTCTTTCGTGTTCAGCTTGCATCCTGGTACCTGCTCCCCGTCGCGCAGCGTGGTATCGAAAATGAATATTTTGTCGCTTTTCATATCATTTTGGGAATGAGTGAATTCGAAGGTATTTTTGTTTATTCCGGCAGAAAAATCAAATTCAGCTTACAATTACGGGCCTGAAAAGCAGGTTCATGGGCTGAAATCCAGTCCGGATAAGGGTTTAACCATTCTAAATTACGATGCCCAACAGGTCCTCCGATACGCTGTTCCAACTTGTTAAATCTCTGAAAAAGTCCGAGAAAAGGAATTTTAAGCTCTATGTCAAGCGAAACTCCTCTTCAGAAAACCTGAAAATCATTCAATTGTTCGATGCACTGGACAAGATGGATGCCTATGATGAGATCCATTTACTGAAGAAAAACAAAGGCCTCAGCAAGCAGCAGCTTTCCAATAGCAAGGCCCATTTGTACAGGCAGATTCTCTCAAGCCTGAGACTGATCCGGCATGAACAAAATATTGTGATCCAGCTGCACGAACAACTTGATCATGCCGAGATCCTGTATAACCAGGGTCTTTATCTCCAAAGCCTGAAGCTGCTCGACCGGATCAAGGAATATGCCCGGGATCTGCACCAGATCAGCTATGTACTCCAGATCCTGTTTTTCGAACAAAAAATCGAAGCCCTGCATATTACGCGAAGCATGCAGGACCGGGCCAGCCGCCTGGCCATGGAGATGGAAACGGCCAGTGAGCAACTGATGCTTACCGGAAGGCTGTCCAGCCTATCTCTCCAGTTGTATGGCTGGTACATTCAGCATGGAGTTGCAAGGAACGAAAAGGATGAAATAGCGGTAAAAGAGTTTTTTGATTCGAGGCTTCCTGTTCAGCCGCAGGCTTACCAGACATTTTATTCCTACTTATACCTCTACCAAAGCTTTACCTGGTATGCATTTATTACACAGGATTTTCTTTCGTATTACCGGTATACCCGGCGATGGGTGGATCTTTTTGAAAAAGAACCGCGGATGACCGGTATAGAAACCGCTCATTTTATCAAGGGCATGCACAATCTGCTCGGCGCCCATTTTAATTTACTCAACTATCCCAAATTTGTAGAAACCCTGGAAAGGTTTGAAGAATTTTTTCAATCTGATCAGGTTCAGGAAAACGACAACAACCGTATTCAGACTTTCGTGTACCTGCATATTGCTAAGATCAATAAGCATTTTATTGATGGTACGTTTACAGAGGGGCTGCCCCTTGTTCCCTACATAGAAAAAAAGTTGAAGGAATATGAAATTTATCTCGATGGCCACCGCATACTCATATTCTATTACAAATTTGCCTCTCTTTATTTCGGCAGCGGAGATTATGAAAATGCGATCAAATATCTGAATAAGATCATCAACTGGAAAGTGGGCCTTCGAACGGATTTGCAATGCTATTCCCGTTTGCTGCACCTGATTGCCCACTATGAACTGGGTAACTATGATCTCCTGGAATACCTGATCAAAACGGTTTACCGTTTTATGGCCAAGATGGAAAATCTGAGCCTGGTTGAAGAAGAAATCTTCAGGTTTCTTCGGAAGTCTTTTAAACTTTCTCCCAAAGAACTAAAACCTGAATTCGGTCTTTTATTGGAGAAGCTGAAAACTTATGAGAAAAGCAGGTTTGAAACCAGGGCATTTCTGTATCTCGATGTTATTTCCTGGCTCGAAAGCAAGATCCGGGAAGTACCCGTTCAAAAAATCATCCGGGAAAAATTTCTGGAAAGGAATGGGATGATGCTGAAGCATGAATCAGGAGTTCGGTAGACCTCATAAGTTTTCTGAACACTATAGGATCTTCATAACTGGCCAATCTTGGTAAATTAATTCAAACCTCGTACCTTTGCCCTCCTTATGCTGGCATTTTCACCTTCGTTCTAATTATAAAGTATTGGCTATCAACACCATAGCAAATTTTTGCTGATGTTGACCACTTCATTATTGCGCATTGCTCATGCATGGGTGTTGAGTTATTTCTAAAAACCTGACATTTAAATATGGCTATCAAAAAAGAAAATCGTCCCAAAGCCACTTTCTCAAAAATTACTATCGGTCTTGCTTCTCCTGATTCCATCCTGGAAAGATCCTACGGAGAGGTTTTAAAGCCTGAAACCATCAACTACCGCACTTACAAACCGGAAAGAGACGGTCTGTTCTGCGAACGCATTTTCGGCCCTGTAAAGGACTATGAGTGCGCTTGTGGTAAATATAAAAGAATCCGCTACAAGGGAATCGTGTGCGACAGGTGTGGTGTGGAGGTAACCGAAAAGAAGGTACGCCGCGAACGCATGGGCCACATCAAGCTGGTCGTTCCGGTTGTGCATATCTGGTATTTCAAAAGTCTTCCTAATAAAACAGGATACCTGCTGGGCATGAGCTCCAAGAAACTGGAGAGCATTGTGTATTATGAAAGATATGTGGTTATTCAGCCAGGCATACGCGCGGATAAAAATCAGAATCTGGGAGACCTCTTAACAGAAGAGGAATATCTCGAAATTCTCGATACCCTTCCGAAAGACAATCAGTTTCTGCCTGATGATGATCCTTCCAAGTTCATCGCGAAAATGGGAGCAGAAGCGGTTCATGACCTGCTGCAGCGGATCGATCTGGATCAGCTTTCATTTGATCTGCGCAATGCTGCAGCCAATGAAACTTCCCAGCAACGTAAGGCCGATGCATTAAAGCGCCTGAGCGTTGTTGAAGCTTTCCGCGATGCCAACAGTCGAATTACAAACCGTCCGGAATGGATGGTCATGCAATATATTCCGGTTATTCCACCGGAGCTTCGTCCGCTCGTTCCTCTGGACGGCGGTCGTTTTGCATCATCAGATCTCAACGATCTTTATCGCCGGGTGATCATCCGCAACAATCGTCTGAAGCGATTGCTGGAAATCAAAGCACCGGAAGTGATCCTGAGGAATGAAAAGAGAATGCTTCAGGAAGCTATCGATTCCCTGTTCGACAACAGCCGGAAATCAAATGCTGTCAAGGCTGAAGGTGGTCGCGCATTGAAATCCCTGAGCGATGTGCTCAAAGGAAAACAGGTCCGGTTCCGTCAGAACCTGCTCGGGAAACGGGTTGATTACTCAGGTCGTTCAGTGATCGTTGTAGGGCCTGAACTAAATCTTCATGAATTCGGATTACCGAAAGACATGGCCGCAGAACTTTTCAAACCGATTATTATCCGTAAACTGATTGAAAGGGGTATTGTGAAAACGGTGAAATCAGCGCGCAAGCTGGTTGACCGGAAAGAAGCTATCGTCTGGGACATCCTGGAAAATATTTTGAAAGGCCACCCCGTGATGTTGAACCGGGCCCCGACACTTCACCGCTTATCTATTCAGGCATTTCAACCCAAGCTCATTGAAGGAAAGGCCATTCAACTGCATCCCCTCGTTTGTACGGCGTTCAATGCGGATTTTGATGGAGACCAGATGGCAGTACATGTTCCGCTGAGCAGCGCAGCTGTGTTGGAAGCCCAACTGCTGATGCTGTCCAGTCATAATATCCTCAACCCACAGAATGGTACACCGATTACCCTGCCTTCTCAGGACATGGTACTGGGTCTGTATTATATCACCAAGGGCAAAAGGTCAACTGCCAAGGAAAAAGTAAAAGGGGAAGGGAAGGCGTTTTACAGTCCCGAAGAAGTGATCATTGCTTACAATGAAGGCCAGGTTGATCTGCATGCTTTCATCAAGGTGAAAGTGAATGTTCGCAGTGAAGCTGACCACCTGGAAAAGAAATTGCTGGAGACAACTGTTGGCCGCGTGCTGTTTAATCAGTTCACGCCTGCAGAAGTCGGATTCGTGAATCAGTTGCTGACAAAAAAATCCCTTCGGGAGATCATCGGTAATATCATAAAATGGACAAACGTGCCGAAAACAGCAAGGTTCCTGGATGATATCAAGACGCTCGGATTCAGAATGGCCTTCCGAGGAGGATTATCATTCAGCATCAACGACCTGATCATCCCGGACAGCAAGGAAGAATTGCTGGTCAATGCCAAGGGTGAGGTAGACGAGGTCTGGGATAATTACAATACCGGATTAATTACCAATAACGAACGATATAACCAGATCGTGGATATCTGGTCGAGAGTGGATACACGTATAACGGAGACCCTTATACGCGAATTAAGCAGTGACAAACAGGGATTCAATTCTGTGTACATGATGCTGGATTCCGGAGCGCGTGGTTCCAAACAACAGATCAAGCAATTGGCGGGCATCCGTGGATTGATGGCCAAGCCCAGAAAATCCGGATCCACCGGAAGCGAGATCATTGAAAACCCAATCCTTTCCAATTTTAAAGGCGGATTGAACGTACTGGATTATTTTATCTCTACGCATGGCGCAAGAAAGGGACTTGCAGATACGGCACTGAAAACGGCCGACGCGGGGTACCTGACCCGCCGCCTCGTGGACGTTGCACAGGACGTGGTGATCAAGGATGAAGATTGTGGAACCCTGCGCGGCATTGCAACCACGGCATTGAAAGATAACGAAGACATTGTTGAGCCTTTATACGACCGGATACTCGGGCGAGTTTCCCTGCATGACGTTTATGATCCGGGATCTGACCAGATCATTGCCAAAGGAGGTGTTGAAATTACAGAAGAAGTGGCCAAGAAGATTGAAGAGGCGGGAATTGAAACCATTGAGATCCGTTCCGTGCTCACCTGCGAAAGCAAGAGAGGTGTTTGCGTAAAATGCTATGGCAAAAACCTGGCTACCGGATACACAGCCCAAAAGGGAGATGCCGTGGGTATTATTGCGGCCCAGTCCATCGGCGAACCAGGCACCCAGCTTACCCTGCGTACCTTCCATGTGGGTGGTGTTGCAGGTTCAGCGTCTGTTGAATCATCCCTCATGGCGAAATTTGACGGCACTATCCAGTTCGACGGATTAAGAACGGTAATGGCTGAAAATAATGACGGTACGAAAGTGCCGGTGGTTATCGGCCGTACCGGTGAAGTGAGGATTATGGATGTAAAGAATGACCGGCTGTTGATCACCAACAATGTCCCTTATGGTGCAACACTCACCGTTAAGGACGGCCAGAAAGTAACGAAAGGAGAAGTGATCTGCACCTGGGATCCATTTAATAACGTAGTGATTACAGAAATCGCCGGCAGGCTGAAGTTTGAAAATGTGCTGGAAGGCATCACCTATCGCGAAGAGGCTGACGAACAGACTGGTCACAGGGAAAAAGTGGTTATTGAAACCAAAGACAAAACCAAGATCCCTTCCATCATTGTGGAGGGAGGCAAGGAAACGAAATCATACAATCTACCGGTTGGAAGTCACATCATCATGGATGAGGCAGAAGAAGTGCGTGGCGGTCAGGTTATAGTAAAGATTCCGCGTGTTCTGGGGAAACTGAGAGATATTACCGGTGGTCTGCCCAGGGTTACCGAATTGTTTGAAGCCCGTAATCCCGGTAATCCCGCCGTTGTTTCAGAAATTGATGGTGTGGTCACTTTTGGAAATATCAAACGCGGTAACCGCGAAATCATCGTAGAGGCCAAAGATGGTATCGTAAAGAAATACCTTGTACCGCTTACCCGACAGATTTTGGCGCAGGATGGCGACTTCATCAAGGCGGGCGCTCAGTTATCGGATGGCCAGGTAGCACCGGCAGATATTCTTTCAATAAAAGGCCCTTTTGCAGTTCAGGAATATGTGGTGAATGAGATCCAGGAAGTTTACCGCCTGCAGGGTGTAAAGATCAATGATAAACACATTGAAGTGATTGTTCGGCAGATGATGCGTAAGCTTAATATCGTGGATCCGGGAGATACCCGTTTCCTGGAAGATGAAACAGTAGATAAAATTGAGTTCCTTGACGAGAACGATTGGATATTTGATAAAAAAGTTGTTACAGAAGCAGGAGAATCAACCAAGCTGAAACCCGGTCAAATTGTTAGCCTCCGGGAAGTGAGGGAAGAGAACTCCATTCTGCGCAGGAATGATAAAAAACTCGCCGAATTCCGGGACGCTCATTCAGCTACTTCAGCCCCCATGCTACTCGGAATTACCAAAGCATCCCTGGGAACGCAGAGCTGGATTTCAGCCGCATCCTTCCAGGAAACTACGAAAGTGCTTTCATCCGCAGCCATCCAGGGTAAAACTGATGACATGATGGGCCTGAAGGAAAATGTGATCACGGGTCATCCCATTCCTGCCGGTACCGGTCTGCGTGAGTTTGAAAACATGATCGTAGGGAGCAAAGAAGAATATGAACTGCTGCAAAATTCCCGGGAAGCCATGCAGTTTGATGAGGAAGAGTAAGTAAAAATTTAAGAATTAATAAGCAGTAGGAAGCAGAAATGCTTCCTACTTTTATGTCGGGTATATTGATACGTTCCGGAACGTTCATTTAAATGATTGGCATCAATGAGAAACATAGCGATGGTTCCTGGTATCCTCGCCTTAATCCTTACGGGCGTTCTGTTTTATACGATTCACAACCAGCATACGGATGCGAGGGCTGCCGTTTCCTTTCCATCCGCAAAGACCACGGCTGCGCCATTCAGGATCGCTTATTTCAACCTGGATTCCCTGGAAGCCCACTATAATTATTTCAAGGATGTTCTTCAGCAGGTGAAAGGAAAAGAAAATGAGATGAATGAAGAGTTGAGCGGAATGGAAAAAGGGTATCAGAAAAAAATTGCTGAATGGCAGAAAAAAGGAAATACCATGTCACAGGCCGAGAGTGAACAGGCCCAGCAGGAATACGCTCAGATGCAACAGACCTATCAGGCAAAAAAACAGACCCTTCAGGAATCCCTGCTTAAGCATAATGAAGATCTCAAGGCAGATATCCGTAAAAAAATTGAAGAGTATTTAAAAGAATATAACAAGGGAAATCAGTTTTCATATATCATTTCATATGAATCAAATTCCTTTATTTATGTCAGGGACACCTCTTACAATATTACCTCGGACCTCATTAAAGGGTTGAACGACGCGTACAAGAATAAGTAGCAGGGCCTCTTCCCTGCTTTGCGTCTGATTTACTATCTTCCGGTTTAAATTCGATTATGTCCGGAGAAAACCCTTCTTTTATTCCTTCCCTGGGATTAATGGACGCAACCATGATTGTTGCAGGCTCCATGATCGGATCCGGCATATTTATCGTCAGTGCAGATATTGTCCGCAATGTGGGAGGCTCCGGTTGGCTTATCCTGGTATGGCTGATTACCGGATTCATGACCATTGCAGCCGCGGTGAGTTACGGAGAATTAAGCGGCATGTTCCCGAAGGCGGGTGGTCAGTACATTTATCTCAAAGAAGCGTATAATCCTCTGACCGGATTCCTTTACGGCTGGAGTTTTTTTGCCGTCATACAAACAGGCACGATTGCGGCTGTTGGAGTTGCCTTTTCAAAATATGCCGCCTACCTGATCCCGGCTTTGAGTGAGGATAATAAACTGATCAGTTTGCACACAGGGATCAATGCCTGCGGTAATCCTTCTTATTTCAGCATCAGTGCAGCACAGCTTGCATCCATCGGCATCATCGGTCTACTAACGTATACCAACACACGTGGAATCCAGGGCGGAAAACGCATCCAGAATATTTTTACTTCCACAAAGCTGATCGCATTATTCGGGCTGATCCTCGCAGGATTTGTGGCTTTTCGCCCGGAAGTATGGCATGCCAATTGGGCTGCTGCCTGGACTGCCACCAAGACTTCGCTTAAGGATGCCTGTAATCCTGCGCTGGGATTTAATATCAGGCCGATCAGTGGTGCTGCTTTATTCGGGGGTATCGCTGCTGCGATGGTTGGCTCTGTATTCAGCAGCGATGCGTGGAATAATGTCACCTTTATTGCAGGAGAAATTAAGAATCCACAGAAAAATATCGGCGCTTCACTTTTTTTTGGAACCCTGATTGTTACGATCATTTATATTGGCGCCAATCTCATGTATATTTCAGTACTTCCGCTGAATGAAATCGCACATGCCGAGAAAGACCGGATTGCAGTGACTGCGGCGAATGTCATTTTTGGCAGAGGAGGAACGGTGATCATTGCCCTGCTCATTATGGTAGCTACTTTTGGTTGCAATAATGGTTTGATACTCTCGGGGGCGCGGGTATATTATACCATGGCAAAGGATAAATTATTTTTCAGCAAGGCCGGGACGCTAAATAAGAATGCCGTACCCCATTGGGCACTCTGGGCGCAGTTTGTAGTCGCTTCCATATTATGCCTCAGCGGAAAGTATGGGGACCTGTTGGATATGATTTCCTTTGTCGTCGTGATTTTTTATGTGCTCACCATTGCAGGGATATTTATTTTGAGAAAGAAAAGACCGGATCTGCCGAGACCTTATAAAGCCTTCGGATATCCGGTATTGCCGGTTCTCTATATCCTGATGGGAATTACTTTTTGTACCCTGCTGATTATTTATAAACCTGAATTTACCTGGCCCGGATTGATTATTGCCCTGTTCGGAATACCGCTGTATTATATAGCCCAATCAGGTAATCGGAAAAAGCCCCGGAGTTAATATGGAAATGGATTTTAAACAGCTATTTAAGGGTTTTTCCTCTGTGAAAATCGGCGTGATCGGAGACGTTATGCTCGATACCTACTGGTGGGGACAGGTGGAGATAATTTCCCCTGAGGCGCCGGTGCCCGTGGTTAAAGTGGACCGCAGAGAACAGCGCATTGGCGGCGCCGCCAATGTTGCACTTAACCTGTGTTCCCTTGGAGCCCAGGTAAGCCTGTTTTCTGTGTTAGGCGGAGATGAAGACGGAATGATTTTATCCGGATTGCTTCAGCATCAGGGGATCAACACGTCTTACATGATAAAGACGGACTCCAGGATTACGACAAATAAGGTGCGTGTAATCAGTAGGAACCAGCAAATGCTGCGACTCGACTGGGAAGCGGATCATCCGCTGCAGGAAAATGAGGA
The DNA here is from genome assembly GCA_025449645.1 of Chitinophagaceae bacterium. Taxonomy (GTDB): domain Bacteria; phylum Bacteroidota; class Bacteroidia; order Chitinophagales; family Chitinophagaceae; genus Puia. Next base: position 26,862 of record JANWIY010000029.1, read on the forward strand.
AGAGCAATTGGTGAGCCAGGTAGAAAAATTCATCCTGGAAGAATCACCCCAGGCCATGATATTTGAGGATTATAATAAAGGCGTTCTCACAGAAAAAGTGATTAGAGTCATCATCGGTCTTTGTAAAAGGCACGACGTGATCACCGCCGTTGATCCCAAAAGAAAATATTTTTTTCAGTATAAGGATGTGGACATATTCAAACCAAATCTAAAAGAGGCCCGCGATGCATTGAATTTATTACCGGAAGAGGTGAACGAAGAATTTCTCCGGGCCATCCATAGAAAACTAAAGGAGCACCTCGCACACCGGATCTCATTTATTACCTTGTCTGAAAAGGGGGTTTTTTATGAAGACGACCAGGCCTCGGATATTGTACCCTCTCATATCCGGAACATTGCCGATGTATCAGGCGCTGGTGATACGGTGATTGCTGTGGCGACCCTGGTCTATGCAATGACCAGGGATGTTAAACTGATGGCTGAAGTGGCAAATCTTGCCGGCGGACTGGTTTGTGAAACCGTAGGCACAGTGGCTATCGACAAACAAAGGCTCCTGAAAGCCTGTCAGCGCGTATTAATCTGAACTGATCGCGCGATATCAATGAATCCTTAGCTTAGCGGAATGATCAAAAAAATTGCAGTGATCGTGGCAGCTGGCAATGGCGCGCGTATGGGAACCGCTACGCCCAAGCAGTTTTTACTTCTGCAGCAGAAGCCCGTTCTATGGCACAGCATTGCTGCTTTCCAAAATGCGTTTGAAGACATAGAGATTTTCCTGGTCGTTTCTCAGGAACATTTTCCCGTCGCGGAAGAAATACGGATAAATTCGCTCCGTCCATCTCAAATCAAAATTGTTCCCGGAGGTAAAACAAGGTTTGAGTCAGTCCGCAATGGCCTCGCCGGCATAAAAGAAAATGAGGCCATTGTTTTTGTTCACGATGGAGTACGTTGCCTTGTGTCTGTTAATCTGATCAAAAACTGTTTTTCCGAAGCACAGAAAACAGGAAGCGCTGTTCCGGTTATCCCGGTGAGGGATAGCCTCCGGATGCATTCAGCCAAGGGATTTGAGCCCATTGACCGGGATAAAATCAATATGGTACAAACGCCCCAGACCTTCCTTGCTGATATCCTTCTGAAAGCATTCAAACAGGATCAGGACAAAAGTTTTACAGATGAAGCCACGGTGGTGGAGCGAACAGGTCAAACAGTTCATTTTGTGCCTGGTGAGGATTCCAATATCAAGATTACGCGGCCAATAGATCTGCTGCTCGCAGAAGCCATTCTAGCAGGCAGGAAATGATGGGCTTACTTTTCAGGTACATGAAGGGGGGAATCGTCACTTCTGCAACCCCTGTTGATTGCTTCAGCCTGTCCTCCATTTCACCGCTCTTTTTATCCTGCATTTCCGCTCAGCGTTTTTTAAAATACCGGAAAGGGAAAGGCAGGTGGTTATATCTCAAAAATGAATAGGGTTCGCGGCTGCTGCCGAATTGCCTGTAAAATTCCGCGATCCCCGCGATCTGGGATCCTTCAAAATCGAGCGTTAGTCCCTTGCCTGAGAACTCTTTTATCAGGCTATCCAATAGGAAATGATTGGCCATTTTTTCGCGCCCGGCGGGTAAAGTCACATTCATCATATTATATATTCTTTTCCCGTCATTTAAAAAAATTCCGGCGGCAAGAAGTACTTGTGAACCTGGATCGTTCACCATTCTTACCATTCCCATTTCCTTTTCAAACAAATCTGCACAAAGCGATGAAAATCGCTGGTAGTCGGCTGGCAGAACATGGGCAAACCTGTTGCCATATGTTTTTTGAAAAACAGTAATTACCTGCCGGTAATCGGCAGATGGGTCATAATGAAATATTTGTTCCCCGGCATATTTTAAACTTTGAATCAGGTCCTTTCTATACCCCTTCCGGATCATTTCATAAGCCGGGAGGAGACTCAGGACATAATTTGCCCGGTCCGGCAGAGAGGTAAACCTGTTGCCGTAGTTCAGATGCATTTCACAAAAAGAGAAGTTTTTCTTGCACAGATTTATAAATGCGGTAGTCAGGTTCTTGTCGATATTGCCTGGTGAAAAAATTCCCAACTGAGCTGTAAAAGGGGGCTGGTACAGATAACGAAAACCATATTTCCTGTTCCAGCACAATGGCATCACCGCTTCATAATCATTTAAAACTAATCCGGCCCAATGTCTGGCCATTCGACCTAAGTAAAAAGAACGACCGTAAATAAGCCCGTTCGGGGACGAGGCAATACAACGGTCCCATTTTTCCAGATCAATTTTTTCTGCTGATAAAAGACTGATATTTTTTTCACTGCCGGAATTCATGTTCTAATGCAGTCCTCCAGTTTTTATGATCGAAATTTTGAATGTCTATGCTGAATGTGATTCGCTTTGCGAATCCAATGGTCCTAATAAGATCCTGAAAATCGCTGCTGTAGACAAGCGGTGCATAAATATTTAAAAGATTCCTGAATAGCGAAAGCTGAATTCCTCCGGTGTATAAAAACCGGCTGGTTTGTGTATTTGGTTTCCAGGCTTCGGAATAGGTGCCGACGTCAAAAAAAATACGGATGGGTATAGGCACCGGAAACAGGTTTTCAGGACGACTGCTTGAGAAGTTCAGGGCGCTTACCCAGTTCGCAGATCTTCCCTGTACATAATCATAAGCATCGATCCGGAGTTTTAATCCGCCGTCCCTGATCGAGATTTGCTGGGCTGCCAGCCCCGCATTAGGCACTGAACTGTTTTCAATGGCATAAGATGCAGATCTGCCAATAAAATACTGATCGTAGGTGTAGTCCTCATTTCCGGTTACGCCAAGTAGTTTGGGTTCATATCTAGTCAAATCCTGATTGTTGTTCACATTCCACACGCCGAATTTAGCTGCAAAGAATCTTACGGCCATCCCTCCTCCGGCTGGATAGTTGAAGAAATAATGGCCGGTCAGGTTAACCCGGTAGAACAAATCAGTTTGTTGCAATTCCAGTCTGGCGTCGTAAGGATACAGAACCCGGTCATCACGGACATTCAGGCTTGCCTGATTTACGTACCGGAAACTTCTGGACGTTGCATTAGGATGATTCAGCGAATCTTTTGTTGAAACGGCAAATTCCTTGAATGTAATTTCGTTGATGAGATAGGATTTGAAGTCGATCCATTTTTCCAGGGTACTCCTTGCAAAACTTTTTCTTAAATCCAGGCGCAGGTAGGGAACGATCTTTGAGAAGCTCTCAAACAAATATGATCCCGTGCTGTCGGTTGCTCGGTTACTGGAAAAGCGGGAACCGTTTAGGCCGAAGGTAAATTTGCCAATATTATTTCCGGGATACCATGAGTAGCTGACCCTGCCTGAGCCTTCAATGGTTTTGCTTCCGGTGGCATAGAGCGGGATAAAAAGAAACTGAAAATTATTTTCCGGCAGATTAAAATTATTAATCATTCCACCAGGCATCACCTGGTCATAGCGGTTATAACCAAGCACCGGTGCGATATTTATGTATTGGTATTTATCGGTTTTCACGGCCGAGAATACAAATGCCGGCTTCAGCTTTTTTTTAGCCTTCGCAGCGGGCAGGGACTGCATCGTATTTAATTTATCAAATGCGCTGTCCAAACTGGTCCCGGCATTTTTTTGAAACAGCATTTTGAGATCTTCCGGATAAGGATGACGGAATGCCCATTGGTCAAAATAGGCGTGCATGCTTTTGTTAAAGTTAATTTTTCCTATCGTGTCTTCAAGAGACCGGATCCATATGGCGGATTTCGTTCCTGCGACCAGGGAGTAATTTTCCCTGCTCAGCATCTCGGATGTTGTATTGATGGGTTGGATTGTTTTTTCTTTTTCAGCCACGCGCAACCACAAACGGTCATCTTTCAGTGCATTCCTGTTGTCTTCCTTATTTGAAACTGCTGGCTGCAGATTCCAGTTAAAATAGGTTATGAATCCTTCGGAAAACCAGGGAAATGACCTCTCATTGCTTAGGCTGATTGCATGAAACCACTGTCCCAGCAGCGCTTTGCGTAGGTTATTTCCCGGATCCCTTTTCAAGCCGGATTTATCCAGCAGGATCATCCCGGAAAAACTCTGCACCTGTGGTTTAAGTGATTCTATGATATTTAAACCGGAATAAGGATACTCAGCCAGTTCTTGCGATAGTTGCTGAATGAGCGGCTTTGCAAGTTGAAGTTGCGTTTGCATAAGGATGCTGTCTGCGGAGAAATAAAAAACATGTAGGGCAATTTCTCTCCCCGATTGAAGCTGAACTGAATCTTTTTTCTCTGTCAGATGTTTGTCTGCCACCCATGAAAAACTGTTTGCGTTCTTCATCGAAAAATAGTATGACCTGCTGCCGTTCGCATTGGTTTTCGAACTTTCAGGCGGGCAGCCGGCAGCGATGGTATAATTGTCCGGGATATCAATTTCCACTTCATAATCAGCCTGTTCATGGTATGCGCCACCCTGAACAAGGAAAGGCATTGGATGCCAGCCTTTCCTGTCATAAACGGCAGGCTCGGGATACCAGTTACTCACCTGATAATTATGGCCTATGTAGCCATTGCCGGAAAAATTAAAGGGAAGTTTTACATGAAAAGAAGCAGAGATGAGCAGGCTTTCGCCGGGGGCAAGGTTCTTCGGCAGGATCAATTTCACCACGTCAATGTATTCCGGGTGATCCTGGATCGTGGCTATTTCACCATCCACGCGAAATTCCAACTGATTGATATACCCCTTGCTTTCTTTTTCTGAGAAATAGAAATCCGTCTTTCCATTTTGAAGCAATTGCTCACTATAGCCGGTCCTGTCGTTCCGGTATGCATTTGGCCACACATGGAACCAGATGTAGCGGAGAGTATCCGGAGAATGGTTGGTGTACCTGAGCTTCATGACTGCGTCGAGCGCCTGATTCTTATCATCGAGTTTCATTTCCAACTGGTAGTGGAGATCCTGCCTCCAGGCAGGTTGACCGGTCGCGAGTATTGAAAACAACAATACCGGGAAAATGATTATTTTTTTCAAATGAAGAGCAGGTTTGAACGGGTTATCGTCCTTTGCCTTTAAAAATAGTTAGTAAGGTATGCATCATGATCTTAAAGTCGAGCGCCAGGGAAATGTTCTCGATATAAATCAGGTCATACTTCATTCTTTCAATCATCTGTTCAACGTTTTCCGCGTAACCGAATTGTACCATTCCCCAGGATGTTACACCCGGTTTAACCTTCAGCAGGTATTTAAAATATGAAGTCTTCTGCATGATGAGATCTATATAAAAAGGACGCTCCGGCCTGGGGCCCACAAGACTCATTTCACCCTTCAGCACGTTCAGCAGCTGCGGAAGTTCATCTATCCGCCATTTTCTCATGGTTTTGCCCCATTTGGTTACGCGCGCATCTTTTTCGGAAGATAACAAAGGGCCCTGCATTTCGGCATCTTTCACCATGGAGCGAAATTTATGAATGAAAAATTTTCTTCCTTTAAATCCGGTTCTTTCCTGCGAATAAAAAACGGGACCCGGCGAACCGAGTTTTACCCGGATAGCTGAATAGAGCAGGAGGGGAGAAAATAAGATAAGGGCCATCCCCGAGATCAGCACGTCAAACAGTCTTTTGATATGCTGTTGCCATTCGGGCATAAGTCCGGTGTGGATATCACTTAACACCGCACTGAACAGATTACTTGTTTTCACTGAGCCCGAGAGGATATCCAGAATTCCCGGGATGATTTTAATCTCCACGTCCTTTTCACTCAATCGCTGAATAATGGTCTCCGCTTCTCTATTTTCACTTTTCTCCAGGGCGACGACCACGAGCCGGATTTTTCCGAGGTCAATTATTTTTTCCAGGTCATGAATTGGCCCCAGTGCAGGCAAAGGAATTTCCGGCCCAACCATTGTTCCCGCATTCATAAATCCGGTATAGTGGTATCCGATTCCAGCCAGGCCGATCCTGCTTTCTTCGTATGTTTTCAAAGCGATTGGCCCGGTTCCCAGCAGCATGCTGTTAAAAACAATTTCTCCTCTCCGGATCTGTTTCTTGGTAATCGTTAAAAGGAGCCAGCGCCCGAACCAGGTGATCAGAAAATGCGTCAGCAGGAAAGTAAAATAAGCTTTGTAATAATACCGGTAGTCAGTTTGCGGATCATTGATTACGATGGCAAAAAATAAGACGGTGCAGCCGATGAGGCTGCAAACGGCCGTGTTTGAAAATTCTGTCAGCCTGGATTTCTTGTACAGGGAATGATAAACGCCCGTGAGCCCATAAAAAATCTGCCATCCCGCCGGAATAAGTGCAAGCCCAAGCCAGAACCGGTTATTGAGATAGATATTCCCATTTTCATAGAGAGGTTCGGAGAGCAGGATACGACGTGTAAAATACAGAATGATCCAGGAAAGCACGCCCGACAGGAAATCGCTCAGCACATACCAGATTATATGGATCTTTCTGTTCGATCTCATGCATTTTTAACTATTGATGGAATTATATCGGATCTTCTGAAGTATCTGGTGCGCAACATCCATGGCCCGGTATCCGTCCACCTCAGATACAAGAGTAGGCTTATTTTCCAGGATGGATTCAGTAAATTTTTCAAGCTCCATCTTAATGGCGTTGACTTCCGGCGCTTCCGGGTTGATAACAGAAATGGATTTTTTCCCGTTGCGTGTTTCAATTTCGAATGAAAATCCGTTCGGGTCCTGCAGATTGTTCAAACTTATGATTTCCGTTTTCTTGGTCAGAAAGTCAACCCCGATATAAGCGTCTTTCTGGAATATGCGCATCTTACGCATTTTTTTCATAGAAATTCTGCTTGAGGTAAGATTGGCCACGCAGCCGTTATTGAATTCAATACGCACATTGGCGATATCCGGCGTATCCGTCATGACCGCTACTCCGCTGGCATAAATGTTTCGGACCTCGCTTTTTACAATGTGGAGTATAATATCAATATCATGGATCATCAGATCCAGGATTACACTCACTTCGGTTCCCCTCGGGTTGAATTCTGCGAGCCGGTGAACCTCTATAAACATCGGGTGAAGCGGTATTGACCCAAGGGCAAGAAATGCCGGATTAAACCTTTCCACGTGACCCACCTGGAGTTTTATATTCGATTCCTTTACAAGTTTCATCAATTCCCTGGCTTCCTCCATGTTATTGGCCAATGGTTTTTCCACAAAAACGTGTTTGCCTTTCCGGACAGCCTTTTCGCAAAGTTCATAATGAAAATTGGTCGGTGCTATGATATCAACCGCATCGCATTGGTCCAGCAGTCCGTCAATGTCTTTAAAACTTTTGATCTGATATTTTTCTTCAACCGCTGCAGCTGTTTGGAGATCCGGGTCATAAAACCCCACCAGTTTGACTTCCGGAATTTCTTTCCAGTTGTTCAAATGAAACTTTCCCAGATGTCCTACCCCGAATACAGCAACTTTTAGCATCCCAATGATTTAGATATTCAAATATAAATAATGTGGAAGATGTGCGATGGAATGAAATACTCCAATCCCCGACAAATGTGGATATGTGGGAAATCTTTGGTTAAGTCTGGCTTTGTCCACGCATTCGCCAGTCGGTAAACCGCATGTGCAGATATTTGTAAATATTTGAAAAAGTAAGGGGAACGTTTTTTTGCGGAAATACTTTCGTCTGGATAAGCTTAAGCAGCGTGAGCAGGAAAACAATTATGAAAACCGCAAGTGTTAAATCAAAGCAGATATCATACATTTTCAGGAAATATGTTCGTACTGAAATCACATCTGCCTGCGCTTTACCGAGTGTGAGGTCCAATATTTTCTTCAAGGCTGGTAAAATCACAGGGACCTTGGTCCAATTGGAATAACGAACATCTTCATAGTGGTATGCTGTATCATAACCTGCCGGCAATTGATGCCGGTAATAATTCCAATTGTTCTTTACATCCGCAAAACTGGCCAGCCCATGGTCAGGTTTGATAAAATAAATGTCATAAAGAGCATCCAGCACCACCCATCCATGCCTGGTTTCCACTTCAACCACATTATGTTTGGCAAATTCACCCTTTGCCTTCATCTGTGCAATTCTCACAGGATAATGATAACCATCGAGCAGCCGGGCCAGTACCAAAGAATAACTACCACAGGCTCCTTCTGCTGTCATGAGATCAATGGTAGTCGGGTGCAGGAGACCTGCCTTAAATCCACCTAATGACCTGCCTTCAAAAATGGGTTCCCGTTCGCTGAGTAAATGATGACAGGCGTGCATGACTTTGACCACCATGGAGTCCTGTGCATCATGCAGCGCAATTTTACTATCAAGATCTGAGCGAATGGCCTGGAATACTTCCTTTTCATAGTCTGCTTCCATTTTGAAATAGAAAAGTGTAGCAGCCAAAAAGCCATTCAGGAAGATAAGAAAATACAGATTCCAGAAGAAACGCTTGATCATCTTTGCTTTTAATCTTAGGGTTATGTGTTAGTGGATCTGTAGGTTAGGCAGTTTTCAGCATGTAGTTGAGGGGAGGACCCGTCGTAAAGCTAATAAAATATTCATTTATCTTACCCGGAAGGGTTAAAGCTCCCATATTTATACCAAATAAGGTGGGAAGCCCGGTCAGGCAGAGTTTCTTGCTGCGTTGATCACACCAAATGAACACCGGATAATAAGTTTCTCGTAGACCTCCTTCATTGGTGAGCCGGATTTCTCTGCTTCCCGGAATTTTACGATGGCATATTGCTGAATGGTGCTCAGTGGCAAAACGATTCTTTCCCGCATCTGTATGGATAATTGTTCAATCGGGTAATCAGACATTAGTTCCTGCTTACCGGATAGTTTAAAAATAAACTTTTTGGTGAGTTCAAATTCATTGTAGATCAGCGCCCAGATTTTCCCAAATCTCGGATCCCGGGAAAAGCTTTCCGTCAGGGGGAAAAAGCATTTTTTCATAGCCATTTCGCTATTGTCCAGCAAAGTTTTAAAATAGGGGGAATTCGCATAAAGCTGTTTTACCTGTTGCCATTTGCTCTTTTTTTCCATTTCCTGCAAGGCAGTACCCACTCCGTGATACCCGGTCACGTTTTGTTTAAGCTGGCTCCAGGAACCCACAAAAGGAATTGCCCGGAGGTCCTTGAATTCCATTTTCCCCGAATTCTTTCTTTTGCTTGGCCGGCTGCCAATATTGGTCTCACTATAAAACTGCAATGGACTTACTTCATTCAGATATTCCATGAAATCGGGATGATCCCTTAGTTCAGTATAGGATCTGTAACTGATTTCTGCCATTTCTCCCATCAGGGATTCTTCTTCCTGGTTGAGCGTAACTTTTCTTGCTGAAAACAGGTCGTTGGCAATGCCTGCATGAACAAGTTGCTCAATATTGAATTGAGCAGAATCAACTGTACCGAAATTGGAGCTGACGGTTTGACCCTGAATAGTCAATTGTATTTCTTTGTTTGCGATATTTTTCCCGAGGGATGCATAGAACCGATGCGTTTTCCCTCCCCCCCGGGCCGGAGGGCCTCCTCTGCCATCGAAAAAGACAACTCCGATACCATGCTGATCTGAAATGCGGGTAAGTTCTTCCTTGGCCTTATAAATGCCCCAGTTTGCCATGAGATAACCTCCGTCTTTGGTTCCGTCAGAAAAACCCACCATGATCGTTTGGGTATTGTTCCTCATTTTCAGATGTGCCCGGTAATCCTCATGGGTATAAAGGGTGGCCATAATTCCAGCCGCATTGTGCAGGTCCTCCACGGTTTCAAACAACGGGATTATGTCGATGGGCAGGGTCTCTTTCTTCCATCCGCCGAGCAGGAACAGGCCATAAACCTCCATCATATTCAGGGCACTGTTACACTGACTGATGATATACCGGTTGCAGCCCTGGGGACCATTTTTTTCCTGGATCTTTTTCACAGACCGGATACTATCCAGGGTATCATTCACCAGTTCATCGTCAAATGGGGTTTCAGCCAGCGGTTTGAGGTTGCTCAGCACTTTTATTTTTTCTGCTTCAGAAAGAGATTCATAATTGTTGGGGAAAGGCTTTTCGCGCTCCTGAACAGCTTTTAAAACTTTTATATGTACTGAGCTATCCTGACGAAGATCCAGTGTTGCAAAATGCAATCCGAAGATCCTGAGCTTGCTGATGAAATTTTCTACAAGGTTCAGGAAAAGCCCGTTGTTCTGATAAATGAGAATTTCCCGGATTTTCCCCATGGCAGTCAGCATGTCCTGGATTTTCAGAGGGGCCTCGGGTTTCGGCTCAAACAATTCCTGGTATAATTGTTCTTCCAGGTCAGCAATGATCAGATCAACCTCTTTAAAAGTTAACCTCCGCTTCAGCCGGCGCACATCAAAATAATAGCACCTCAGGATAGCCTCGCGAAGCGATTCAGCAACCTTGAGCGTTGTAGCGGTTTTTACGAAGGGATTGCCGTCTCTGTCACCGCCTGGCCAGAAGCCCATCTGGATTACCGGATTCTGATCCGCCACAGCTTCGGGAAACTGATTTTTCAGGGCAGAAAGGATCTTTCCTGCCGCGTGGTAGAAAACATTTTCCAGGTACCAGATCAGGCTGACGGCTTCATCAAAAGGAGTAGGCTTTTGTTTTTTAAGAAAGGGCGTTTTACCCAATTGCTGCATGAATGTATTGATCTGGGCGGCATTGTTTTCAATCACCGCACGGGACAGATCGTTGATGATGCCCAATACCGGGCCGGGATAAAACTGCGTGGGATGGGCTGTCAGTACCAATCGCACAGCATAGTCCCTGAGTTTTTCCCTGAGTTCTTTTTCCTTATTGTACTGTACTATTTCCGATGAAAGGTGCTTAAGCGATCCGGCGCCTCCCATATCGTTTACACTTGTAAAAGCCGCATCTTCCAACGCATCAAAAAGCACCACCTGCCGCTCCACATATTGAACGAACCGAAAAAGTATATCCGCTTTTTCCCGGTCGGTTCCTTCCGGGGAATGCTTGCTGAAAAAATCATCAATGATCTGAACGGGGCTTAGCTTTTTATGATAACCCTCTTCACAATAAGTGAGCAGCAAAGACAGAAAAATGCCCGTCTTTTCAATACGGTGAAAAGGAAGGGATGTAAAGAGACTGTTGTAAAGCTGAAATTTAATACCGACCAGGTTCTTGAACTCAGACAATCCGGAAGATTGGTTACTCATAGCACGAAATTAAAATTCGTTCAACAAATCAATGAGGATATAATAAGAAATCAAAACAATTGAACTAAATCATTGGTTTTTTGATAAAATGGATTGATTTGTTTTATTTTCTTTAAAATTATTCATTAACTTCGCACCTCCTTTATTTGACGTGATTCATTCAGGCAACCATATTATCGCTATACCTGCAATTACCCGCATAATCGGTGTTACCATCACCCATGCCATCACAACCCTGTAAAGGGTTGTATCAAACCATATCTCCATTGGGCTATTGCTGCACGCCGGATGCAGCTTATTGTTTGCACATTTACTTTATCAAAAAAAATATCCATGCAGGTTCTTAAGTTCGGGGGCTCCTCTGTAGCCAATGCCGGAAATATCGGCAAGA
>JANWIY010000030.1 GCA_025449645.1 Chitinophagaceae bacterium
AAATGCCAGCACGTAAGAGTTTAAAAGGCAATTATTTATGAAAATACCAGCTGGGAAAATGTACGGTTTTGGTACATGTGCTGTGTGTTTTTAAGGTGGATGGCAGATGGTAGATGGTGGATGGATCTCAAAGCGAATTCTCTAACTAATTTATTCTGCCTCCGTCCTCCGTCCACCATCCACCATATATCATATACCATCAACTTCGCTTCTTTCTCTTCATATACTTACCATAAATAATCTCGCTCATCGTCTTTTCCTGCACCTTGCTTTCGAGCCAGGAGATAATATCGAGGTAGGCAAAGGAGCGGGTTTCGTATCGGTTGTGCTCGAGGTGTTTGATGGTGTTGAGTAATTTCTCCAGCTCGGGTTTGATTTCCCGGCGGGAGATCTGGAAACTTTTCCGGAGAAACTTAAACATTTCTTCTTCCACCACAGTGAGGTTTTTCATTTTCGCCATGAAACGGTAAACGGACTTGGTCAGAGATTCCATCAACTCGTGGTTTCCCATTTCATAATGGGCAAGCAGGTGCACGAGGCGGGCATAGCATTGCAGGTCGTATCGCAGGTCCACATGGTCATTGATGATCAGCTGGAGATAATCAATAGCGCGACTGTAATCGCCGCTGCCAAAATAAAGTGTGGCGATCTTGTAGTTGAACACCATGATGCGGTGTGGATCCAGGTAGCTTCCATATTCATCAAGCTTCTTGTTCAAATGCGGCACCAGGTTCAGCCCCTCCTTAAAAGTGCCGGTCATCAGGTGCTGATTGATCTTGGCAAGATGGATATAAACGAAAGTGTGAATCCGGAAATTGTCGTGATGGAGGCCCTGGGGTGTTTTCGAATAGTCCTCGAATTTTTTCAGGATGAGTTCAAACTTACTGAAGTGCCGCAGGTCAAAAAGCGCATTCAGTAAATTGTGCATTCCCTTTACATAGTGCCCGGTTTCCACGGAGATCATCAACGGAATTTCTTCAAACAGATCAATCCATTTTTGTCCGTAACGATAATACATCAGAAAATCCATCCGGATAAATGAGAGCCAGCTATAACTCTGATAGAGATAAAGTTTTTCGTAAAAATCATATAGATGGGTCGTATCAAAGCGTGTGTTTTGTTTGAAGAACTCTTCCAGCCTTTTGATGTCCGCGTCATTGCGTGCGTGACCGTTCTCTACATACCAGCGATAAAGCAGCAGCGCGAGGTTGGAGAGTTTGGTCACTCTTTCAATATGTTCACTGATCGCCGTTGATTCGCGGGTAAGCTGTTCCGTTTTTTCCAGTGAGCTGCGCGTGATATGCAGGGTCTCAATTTTTTTCTCGAGTGAAATCAATTGCGCAAGAAAATTGAGTTTGTTATTTGCCTTTGCAATTTCTTTTGCGCGTTCCAGGATTTTGAGGCTCTGGTGCTTCAAACCTTTGTTGTAAAGCAAACGTGCATTGTCCATATGTTCACTCAACTGCAGGTCGGTGTTCTCCGTCGTTTTCAGCAGGCGCAGACTCGCGAGCAATTGTTTGTATAGATGCGTTTTTAAGTTTGAAAGCTGGGGCTTGGAGAAAGAGAGCTTTTTCATCAGCAGTTTCTCGTCATAATCTTGCATTTTGTCAAGCGCGTCGAAGAGCTGAACGATCTTAAGATCCTCGTTGCCCGAACTGCGCTTAATATATAGCTTGAAATGCCGTTTTTCTGACTTTTCGAGTGACTTTATGAGTTGAAACAGGATATCCGCTGATCGGTTGGCCATCATTTATAAATTTTGCTGAAACACAGTCCTGGCAAGGGTTTTGTAAATACACAACTGGTTTTGGCATGATTAAAACCAGGATAAGATGGTTTGAAGTCAATCATAAACCACCCTAATTTTGTGGCAGCAAGTTAGAAAAGGAATAAGGCAGGCAACCGTTAGAGCAAGGATCGATAGAGGTCGGGAGAATAAAAACCTGCAGTATTCGGTTCGACAAAAATAGAATACTACATTTTTTCATATGGCAAGCAATCGTTAGAGGTCACCTGTTTCTACAGGGGACCTTATTTTTTTTGCACCTGTGCGAAGGTAGTTAAAAAGTAAAAAGTAAAAATTAAAAAGTGAAAATTGGAGCGTAATTGGATGAATTACATACATTTACGGGGGCTATTTTTACTTTTTACTTTTTACTTTTTAATTTTTACTTTTTACCTTGAAGCTCAAACTCATTAAATTCTTTAAGGACTTCTTCTTATGGACCGGCATCCTGCAGGTCCTTTCCCCTTTCAACCGTCTGTTTCTATTCATCCGTAATTTTAATGCTTTAAGAAACTGGGTCTCCAGGGCTAAACATAACTCACTGCTAATCAATGATTTCTACTCTTGGAAGCGGGATTACCCCAAACGATACCTGCTTTATGAGGCGGTTGCCGATGCCCATCAGCTGGACCGTAAGGAATTGCTTTACCTGGAGTTCGGTGTGGCTTCCGGGAGTTCATTCTTCTGGTGGCTGAAAAAAAATACCAATCCTGCTTCTGTATTTCGTGGATTTGATACGTTCGAAGGGCTCCCCGAAGATTGGGGTGGATTTAAGAAAGGGGCAATGGCTTTCAGTCTGGGTGAATTGCATTCAGACGACCCGAGGGCAGGGTTCGAAAAAGGCATTTTCCAGAATTCTCTGAATCCCTTTATTGAAAATAACATAAATCTGCTTCGGAAAAAGCCCAAGCTCATTCATATGGACGCCGACCTTTTTTCCTCAACCCTATTTGTGCTCTCCCAACTATATCCCTTTCTCAACAAAGGAGATATCATTCTCTTTGATGAATTCAATGTAGCAAACCATGAATTCTTCGCCTGGCAGATCTTTGTAGATTCTTTTTATGTAAATATGCGGGTGATCGGGGGGGTGAATAATTTTTATCAGACGGCGTTTATTGTTGAGTGAATGGATTCGTGTAGTAATCGTGAATGGTATATGGTAGATGGTAAATGGACTTTGTTTGCGGATTTGTACCTTAATTCCATCAACGCTTATTTGGAAGCAATATTCAATCCCGGACGTTCACCTAAAGTCCATCTACCATCTACCATCTACCATATACCATCCACGATTAATACAACAACTCCAATCTTCAACTGGCTTTTAACGCTTCCGTCGCCTTTGTTTTCAAAACAATCCAAACCCTCACACCGATGGTAATGGCACAGATCAGGAATACGGCGATAAATGATATTGCCAGGGAAGACGGACTCACGCCTGCATTGATCCTGAAAATCAGATCCATCAATAATTTGGAGAGCGCGTACCCGCCATAACATCCAACGCCCGCGGATAAAAGGAATATCCAGAAATAACCTTTCATGACAAGCTGGAAAATATGCCGGTCAGCCGCGCCCACCACTTTCCTGATGGCTATCTCTTTCGATCTCTTCAAAACATTCAGGGATACCAGGGCAAACATGCTGGTTGCAGAAATGAAGATTGAAATAATAGCAAACCAGGAAAATATGATCGCAATACTTTCATTCACGCTGGAAGCCTGTGCACCAATCTCGTCCTGGTACCTTCCCCTGAAAGGTTTCATAGGATAAAGTTTTGCCCAGGCTGCTTTGGTTTCAGCAAATACGGTATTGAGTGATCCGGGTTTTGCACGGATGATGATGTGGGTATATTTTTCCGGAGACACAAGAACCATGGCGACAGGCTGCAGGGGATCAAAAAGCGTGCTTTGCGCAAAATCTTTCAGCACACCAACGACAATGCAGCTCGTTGTATCACTGGTTTTTATTTGCTGCCCTACGGCCTGTCCGGGATTCCATCCAAATTGGAAAGCAAGGTTTTCATTTATTAGCATTGATTTTCCAAAGTCACCATTACCTGAAGCGCTGAGATTCCTTCCGGCTGCCAGTTTCAGTTTCATCAGGTCAACATAGTTTTCCCCAATTGCCAGGTAGATGCTTTCGTTCTTTTGTCCATTCGCCTGCAACGGGATCCGGTTATAGGAAAAGCCGATATTATGAATAGAGCCAGCAGTTTTGTCAACACCAGGGATTTTACTGATTTCATCGCGGACGGCTGTATAGGAAGTCCCATTCTGCAAATCCAACGCGATAACATTTGCTTTTTCATAGCCATAATCGTAATTGTTCTGAAATTCTGAATTGCGTGAGAAAGCCACTCCCGCAATCACCGTGATAAGTGATATGGCAATCTGAAATCCCAATACTATCCGTGAAAAAAGATTGCTTCCGCCGAATTTCACGGAGCCCCTGAATATGTTTGCCGCATTGAACCGGCTGATGTAGAATGCGGGATAAGCGCCTGCCAGCAAACTCACACCTGCAAAGACAGCAGCAAGGAAAGCAAGAAGCGTGTAATCCGAAATGTAGTGTGCTGTTACATTTATATGGTTGAACATACTGTTGAACTTGGGCAGCCAGAAATTATTAATGATAACTGACATGGCGATGGCAAGCAGAACAATGAATGCACATTCAAGCAATTGCTGAAGTATGATCTGCCGGATTCCGCTGCCCATCACTTTGCGCACGCCCATTTCTTTCAGCCGGCGGTTACTTTGTGCAACGGATGTGTTTGCAAAATTCAGGCAGGCCGACAATAATATCAGGATCGCCAATACGAGCGGTCCGTAGGTTGCGGAATCCGAGGGCCTCCCGTACAATGGATTGTTTTCAATATCGAAGGCATTCGACACCTGGGCAAGCGGTTGCAAGGAAAAAGAAGCAAGCTTCATATCCATTCTGGCCGATTGCTCCAGCGGAATATATTTTTGCAGGCCACTGTTAAGCTTTGCCCTGTCTGCAGGACCAGATAATTTGACGAACACAGCATCTGAAAAACGCGCCCAGTCATTTTTCTTAATTGCCGAGCCATCGGACATCAACCTGTTATCCGTATTTGTAATCAATTCGAATTGAAGGGAAGAATTAAAAGGAGGGTCTTTCAGAATGCCGGTGACTGTTAAAGGCATCCTGTACACTTCATCAGAGTAGAATATCAGTGTTTTCCCGATAGGATCAGCATTCCCGAAATATTTCTTTGCTGCGCTTTCAGTAATTAGTACTGTGGAGCGGTCATCCACCTGATTGGTTCCCCGGACCAGCGGGAAATTAAATACATTAAAGAAAGCAGAACTGGTAAAATCTGCTTCGGATTCGAAGGGTTCGCTCTGCGCCGCCTTCACGTTGAGGCTGCGGCTTTCCCATCTCACTGCTTCTTTTACAAAAGGGAAATCATTTTTTACAACCATGGCCAGGGTTCCCGGACAAATTCCCTGGAGATTATCCCTTCCGCCGGGTTTTGTCAGCACACGGAAAATATTCTTTCCATCCTTGTGAAAATCCTCAAAGCTCATACTGTAGCGGTAATCCTGAAAGCCCCACACGATGGTGGCGATGCCTATCGCGAGCGTAATAATATTTACTGAAGTATATAACTTATTCCTCCAGAGATTTCTTAAGATGATAACGCAGTAGTTCCTGAACATATAATAATGGCGTCTTGGTTAGGAATAGAATTCTTCCATACGCGTGAATCCAAACCCATGCCGGAAAAATAAAGCTGATTTTCAACGTGGAAGCTGGCGCAGGAGGATAATGAATGTCAAAATTGATACAGGAGGTGTACGGTTATGGTACAAATTTTACCAGCTGGATTTATATCGTCAACCGTCAACTACTTCAGCAGCTGATACGCAATCAAGCTCATCAAATAAGCCAAGCCCGTCATATAAATCACTTGAATAATCGGCCATTTCCATCCTCGGGTTTCGCGCTTGACGACGGCAAGTGTGCTCATGCACTGCATGGCAAAGGCATAAAAGATCATGAGGGAGACGCCGGTGGCCAGGGTGTATACTTTGGCGCCATCGTCCGTTCTCGCAGAATCCATGCGCTCCCGAAGGGTTTGCGGATTTGCATTTTTTCCTCCTTCAACACTATATAAAGTGGCCATGGTTCCGATAAATACTTCGCGTGCCGCAAAAGAAGTGATGAGGGCAATGCCGATCTTCCAATCATAGCCCAGGGGTTTGATCACCGGTTCGATGGTTCTTCCGAGAATTCCGGCATAGGAATTTTCGAGATGGGCAGCACTTTTTGCCTTTGCCTGTGACGGTGCACTGTATCGCAGGGCGACTGCCCGCATGCGGGCAGGTGGTCCGTAAGAACTGAGCCCCCAGAGGATCATGCTGATTACGATAATTACTTTTCCCGCATCACGCACAAATATTTTGGCTTTGCTGACCATCGTTACGGCCACGTTTTTCCAGCGTGGCGCACGATATACCGGTAACTCCAGGATGAAAAAACTTTTCTCCGTGGAATGGATAAATCGTTTGGCGATATAGGAAACCAGCAGGGCCGCAACCGTCCCCATCAAATACAACCCCATCATCACCAATCCCTGCTCATTAAAGAATCCCAGCACCCTGTGATTGGGCACCACCAGTGCGATCAGCATGGTATACACCGGCAGCCTGGCGCTGCAACTCATCAAAGGTGTTACGAGTATAGTGAGTAAGCGCTCTTTCCTGTTTTCAATACCTCGCGCGCTCATGATGGCCGGCACCGCGCATGCGTAGCCACTGATCATGGGCATCACACTCTTCCCGTTCAGTCCTACTTTTCGCATAAGCTTATCCGTTAGAAAACTGATGCGCGCCATATAACCCGAATCCTCAAGTACGGTGATGAGACCGAACAGAATCATGATCTGCGGAATAAAAACCAGGATGCCGCTAAGTCCGGCCAGCATGCCATTGACCATCAGGTCGCGGAACCATCCATCCGGCAGCTGGGCCGAGATCCAGGTACTTAGTTTGGTGAAGCTCCAGTCGAGCCCGTCCATTGGAAATTTAGCAAGCCAGAATACGCTTTGGAAAAGCAGAAATAGTACAGCGAGCAGGATGAGGTAACCCCATACCCGGTGCATGAGGATATTGTCGAGCCTCTCGGTAAAAAGGGTTTTTTGCAATGGATCGGGCTCCGAGGTGGTTAGCTGCATCACCTGTTTAATACGTGCGTATCGTTGCATGATCTCGTCTGCCTGAACGCGGGTATGGTTGAATTGATTCACTTCCTCGATTCCTTCTATCCGGTTGTGCGTATGGGAATCGAAATGCAGCCCTTCATGATTGATCAGATAATGCAAGGCAGTATAATCGCTGATATCGGGAAAAACCTGTTTGAGTTGGGAGACTGCACCGTTTGCCAGGGCCCGGTTCGAAATAAAATCGCGGATGGGAGCCTGGGTCAATTGCAGCGCCCGCTGCGTAATAACTTTCTTCAGCTGGAGTATCCCTTTATTTTTTCTGGGATTAACCGGCACCACGGGAACACCTAGTTCTCTTTCAAGCCCTGGAACATCGATCTCGATTCCTTTTTTCGCGGCCAGGTCCATCATCGTAAGCGCAATCACCACCGGGATTTTCAGGTCTATGATCTGGGAAGAGAATAACAGATTCCTTTTGAGGTTGCTCGCGTCCACCAGCAGGACCACCATATCCACTTTCAGGTCGTTATCCTGGTTGAGAAGCACTTTATAAGTTACCCATTCGTCCGAGCGCTTGGGGTAAAGGCTGTATGTTCCCGGCAGGTCCACTATACTGGCGGAATTGCCAGGGGAAAGAACGCTGGATCCGGTTTTTTTGTCAATGGTAACACCCGGAAAATTGCCGACTTTCTGGTTGAGTCCGGTGAGGGCATTAAAAAGAGAGCTTTTCCCGCTGTTTGGGTTGCCAACGAGGCCGATATGTATTTTTCCTTTATTCAATAAAGATCTATCCGGATTAGGCGGAAAACAAGGCAACAAATGTAATCTTCCACACCGGCTTTGGTTTACGATTTCCGGAGTTAATAAATCATAGCTGCGGGCATAACAGAGCCCAGCGCGCCCGGTTATCCAAAAGGCTGCACTTTAAATAAACCAACCAAGCAACAGACAGATAAAAACGATTACGGGAGAAGGGAGGCGGCTGTATTTCAGCAGCAGGAAGGTGAGGATGGTTACTGCAATTTCCAATATCAGGATCAGGTTATTTGAGAAACTGAAATCCTTGGTCATATATAAACTGCCGGCCACCATGATGCCGACAACCACGGCATTGATCCCTTCCAGGGCACGGTAGACGGTTGCATATTTTTTGAGGTTTGACCAGATTGGAAAAAAGAAAAGCACGAGCAGGGCGCTGGGCAGAAAAATGGCCAGGGATCCTACGATGCATCCTAATACCTGCATGGGAAAGCCGAGATCCTTCATGGCGATACCGCCCATATAAGAGGATACGGAAAAAACCGGCCCCGGTATCGCGCGCACCATGCCTGCCCCTGTGTAGAAATCATTCTTGCCAATTTTCACGATATTCGGATTTCGCTTTATCAACTTTTGTGATTCAGGCCGGGCAACAAACTGTTCGTACATGAGTGGGATCAGGACCTGCCCGCCGCCAAAGACCAGACTTCCAAACCGGTACGTGTTTTCAAAAAGGTTGATTGGTCTTCTGTGCGGCCAGTTATTTTTTCTCGCCAATTCACTGGAAATACCGGCCAGAATAAAAATAATGGCGAAGAGCCAGATATTCGCCCACTTGATCTTCCGGGTCAGCACTTCAATTTGTGGGATACGCTTGCTGCTCAGGTTGGTGATAACCCCGCCAAGCACAATGAGAACAGGAAAAATCCAGGGCGTCTTGAAAAGAAAAAAAATGGCGCAGGTTGCCGCCAACATGATGCAATGGGTGATGGTATTGTGTACCGAGACCTTGAATGCTTTCCACGCGGCATAAACCAGGAAGCCAACGGTCATCGGCTGGATGAATTTAAACAGATCTGCCTGTCCGTTTTTCTGATTCAGGGAATCAATGAAAAAAGAAAACACGCCCATGATGATGCAGGCTGGAAGGATCCAGATGATCAGGGTAAGGACCGCCAGGGGAACGCCGCCTCTCTTATACCCTATAAGCGTGAGTGTCTGGGTGGAAGAAGCGCCGGGAAGCAACTGGCAGAAAGCATTGTAGTCCATCAGCTCTGCTTCCGTAAGATCTTTTCGGCGGGCTACAAAAGTCTTCATCATCATGCCCAAATGTCCCTGTGGTCCACCAAAAGCGGAGATGCTATGGAAAAAAACAGCCTTCAGAAAATGAGTATGTCGGAAAATCGCCATGGAAATTCAGGCTATGAATGTAAGTTAATAATAGAGCAGTTGATGGTATATGGTGGATGGTAGATGGAACTCAATTGGTGCAGCACCTAAAGTCCATCAACCATCCACCATATACCATCAACGGTCCTTCATCGGCTCCCTATGCCTAAACTCATACTCCCCGTACGCCAACTTTATATAATCGTAGAAATCATAGTCGCTCGAAGTTTTTGTAAATTGATACGAAGGGCGGTAGGTAACCATAAAGGAATCGAGTTCCTTGCCATCGAGATGAGTGATTTTTTTTACAATGGAACTTGTGAAACGATGGTCGATGAATTTATCTTCTTCATCCCGGATCAGCCTTTGCTGAAAAGCCAGGGCCCGGCGGATTTGCCGGAATTTAAACATATTGATAATGGCGTCGAGATCAAGACCCACACCCGATCCGCTTTCGGGGCTCGTCAGGGTCAGACCCGGCTTATGATAATTAAATGACCGCTCGTAATCCATCCGGTTTTGCAAGGAGTCCATATGATAATTACGGGGTGCAATCCGTACTTCCGAAAGGGTAGTCACATTCACATGCAGTGCAATATCAAATCCTGTGGTCAGATTCATTTCGCTCACGGCAAATTTCTGGGTGGACTTGCCGAGGTAGGAAAAACTCAGTGAATCTGAGTAATCCACACGGATGGCATAATTCCCGTTGGAGTCCGTGATGGTTCCCCGGCCGGAATTGGAGATCACACTAACTGCTTCCAGGGGGCTTGTCTTGTACATATTAAAAACAGTTCCGCGGATAACAACTTCCTGACCGCTGGCCTGCAAAGCCAAAAAAATCAAAATTCCTGGAAAGAACCATTTTCTGAAATATGCGTAAAAAATGCGCAATAGGGAATGATTTTAATATAATCGGAGGGCAAAATAACTCGAAGGCCTTAGAAAATTAAGGATTTAACTATAATTTGGATTCGATCCATCTGGCGATCTGCTCCGGATAGTGGGCATATTCCAGCGCATGAATTTTTTGTGCCAGCGTTTCGGGCGTATCTTCCTTTGAAACGGGGCATCTGGCCTGGAAAAAAATCTGTCCGTGATCATATTGCTCATCTACATAATGAATACTTATGCCACTTTCCTTTTCCCCTGCTGCAATCACGGCCTGGTGCACAGCCAGCCCGTACATTCCTTTGCCACCATGTGCCGGGAGCAGGGCAGGATGAATATTAATGATCCGGTCAGGGAATGCGCGGATCAGGGCCAATGGTATCATCCATAAAAATCCTGCCAGCACCAGATAAGAGATATTCATTTCGGTAAATTCGCCCAGATAATGTGATCCATCAAAAAATTCTTCTTTCCGGATGAGCAGGGAAGGTATCTTTTCTATTTCTGCAATCTCCAAAACTCCGGCACCCGGTTTATTACATATAATTAATGAAACCACCACAGGGCGACCGGCAACCCGGTGTTCCTGTTTATGAAAATAATTTATTATTTGTTGGGCGTTGGTACCTTTTCCGGATGCAAGGATGGCGATGCGGATTTGGTTGTTGTTTTTCAAAATCTTGAAATTAATATCGTTGATGGTTGATGGTTGATGGTTGATGGACCACAACGAAGGTTTGACAATCTGAGAGAATTCAAACTTCAAAAATCAAATTGTTTGACCAAAATTTTGAATTTTCACATAAAGTCCATCAACCATCAACTATCAACCTTTTCGTAAAGATGTAATTAATACATGGTTTCTCATTTGCTTTTTGATTGAAAAAATTCTGTGAAAATCCGATGACAAAGCAATGACAAATTTTTTTGAAAATATTATATAATATGCTGAGACGCAAGCTGGATCAGTGAAAAAAAATTTAGGGCATGTTGATATTTTGTTAATTTCATGGCTTACTTTTGCAACCGACCGAAGTGATTTTTCACATTTATACAACGACTTGTATATATGCATCATTACAGACTAAGTGCATTCAAAATATCCTATAGCTATCTTCTCACCGCAATAATCTTGTTTTTTGGTCACGTTTCGATCGCTCAGGATGGGAAGGCTTTGTTTCAAAGCAACTGCGCATCCTGTCATAATCCAATCAAACAGGTAACAGGACCCGCTTTAAAAGGGGTCACCTCCCGGGTTCCTGATCAAAAACTGCTGCATGCATGGATCAGGAATAATGCAGCTGTGCTTGCTTCCGGTAATAAATACTTCAACGATCTCTACAATCAGTTCAGCAAAACGCCGATGAACACGTTTCCAAATCTGACGGATGCTGATATTGATGCCATTTTAAAATATATCGAAACATACCCTGAACCGGGGCCTGGCGGCGGAAAAGGTCCTGTGGATATGGGCAAGGCACCCGAAAGCGATAACAGCCTGCTCTATGGCATCCTCACACTGATCCTTGCCGTGATCATGCTGGTACTCATGCAGGTAAACAGTAACCTGAAAAAACTTTCTGACGATAAATCCGGCATCCCGTCTTCTGATCCGATCCCCTTTTACAAGAACAAAGTGTATATTTCGATGCTGGTCCTTGTGCTTTTTGTCCTTGGCGGGTATTACCTGGTCGAGGCTGCGATCGGTCTGGGCAGGCAACAGAATTATCAGCCGGTCCAGCCTATCTTCTTCTCTCATAAAGTCCATCCCGGAAATAACCAGATCAGCTGCCTTTATTGCCATGGCGGGGCCTGGGACAGCAAACATGCGGGAGTTCCATCCCTTAATATATGTATGAACTGCCATGCCGCCATCAACGATTATAAAGGCGAACCCCTTTCCAGGGAAGACGGAACCACCGTGGATGCCAACGCAGAAATTCAAAAACTATACAGCTATACCGGATATGACCCTGCATCCGGAAAATATACCCGGCCGGGTAGGGAAATCGAATGGGTGAAGGTGCATAACCTTCCCGATCTGGTGTATTTCAATCACTCCCAGCATATCCGCGCAGGAAAAGTGCAATGCCAGACCTGCCACGGCAACATCACCCAGATGAATGAAGTAAAACAATTTGCCGACCTGAGCATGGGCTGGTGTATCAACTGTCACCGCACGACGAAAGTAAATTTCCCGGATGCTTCCGGAAACGGAAATAAATTCTATAGCATTTACCAAAGGTTCCATCAGGACCTGCGGACAGGTAAAATGGATAGTGTTACGGTTGAAGACATCGGCGGAACGGAATGTCAGAAGTGCCATTATTAATGTGGGAATTTGAAAATTTGAAAATTTGAAAATGCTTTGACCTCAGGAACTTTAGCGAAGGAGGGAGTAGCCTTAATTTTCAAATTTTCAAATTTTCAAATTTTCAAATTTGAACTCAAATGACCGAAAAAAAGTACTGGCAGAATTTTGGAGAACATAACAATTCGGACCACTCGAAGAAATTGGCCGGGGATGAGTTCCAGGAAGAACCTCCCTTGTTCAGTTTTGACAGCAAGGGTCTGCTGGAAATGAAAACGCCACGCAGGGATTTTCTCAAATATCTTGGATTCAGTACAGCCGCCGCCGCCCTGGCCGCCAGTTGCGAAATGCCGG
Source organism: Chitinophagaceae bacterium (assembly GCA_025449645.1). GTDB lineage: Bacteria > Bacteroidota > Bacteroidia > Chitinophagales > Chitinophagaceae > Puia. The sequence goes on from JANWIY010000030.1 coordinate 12,688, forward strand.
TCAGGAAAGTTATCCCCTACCTGAATAAACCGGATAATATGGTGCCGGGCGTTCCCGACTATTATGCATCAACCTATGTTTCGGGAGGTGATGCGGTTTCTGTTGTAGCCAAAGTGCGGGACGGAAGGCCGATCAAGGTTGAAGGAAATGAATTGTCCGGCATAACCAAAGGTGGCACTTCAGCCCGCGTTCAGGCTTCCGTATTGGATCTTTATGATACTGCCCGCCTCCGGTATCCCGTGCAAATGGTAAATGGCCTTCCCAAGGAGGTGACCAGCTTCGAAGCATTCGACAAACTGGTTGCCGGATCCATGGCAGGCCAGAACGGAACCACCGTATTATTGTCAGCCACTATTACCTCTCCTACAAGCAAACAAATCATTGCGGCTTTCCTGGCAAAAAATCCGGGGAGCAGGCATGTGCAATACGATGCGGATTCTTTCAGCGGTATGCTTCAGGCTAATGAAGCTTCATATGGGAAGCGGGTAATCCCATCTTATCATTTTGAAAATGCAAAAGTAATCGTAAGCCTGGGTGCCGATTTTCTCGGAACCTGGCTTTCTCCAATAGAATTCGCCAGGCAATATGTGTCCGGTAGAAAGATTAATGAGAAAGCACCCGGGATGAACAGGCATTACCAGTTTGAATCCATGGTGAGCCTGACCGGCGCCAATGCGGATCAGCGCTTTACCCACAAGCCTTCCGAAACGGGGGCCATCGCAGTCGGGCTGCTGGCCGCTTTGGGAGGAACCGTAACTGCACCTCCCGCATTGTCCGAAAAATTAAAAACTGCGGTCGCCCAGGTAGCAAAAGATCTCAATGCAGCCAAAGGAAAGGCCCTGGTAGTATCGGGAAGCAATAATATTAATGTTCAGATTATAGTCAACGCTATCAATGAAGCGATCGGCGCTAACGGCACTACAATATCCTGGGCGGCTCCCATCCAAACCCGTCAGGGAATTGACAGTGATTTCAGCACACTGGTGACTGATATGAATGACGGAAAGATTAGCAGCCTGTTGATTTATGACGCCAATCCTGCTTATGATTATTATGATGCAGGGAAATTTAAGGCTGGTTTGTCCAAGGTGAAGACGTCGGTATCATTTAACGGGAGACTGGATGAAACCTCAGAGTTGTGTAAATATATTTTGCCCTCACCTCATTTTTTTGAAAGATGGGGAGACGCAGAACCCAAAACAGGCTTTATTTCCCTGATGCAGCCGGTGATTGCTCCGCTCTTTCTGACCAGACCTTATGAAGAATCCCTGATGAAATGGTCAGGAAATGACCAGAGCTACGAAGAGTATTTTAAAATATATTGGGAAGGAAAGCTGGGTGGACTCGAAGCTTATGAAAAAGCATTGCAGGACGGGGTGCTGGAACCCGCACAATCAGCTGCGGCAGCCGGATCTTATAATAGTTCAAAACTTGGAGATGCAGCCGCAGCTATTGCTTCGGCGAAAAAAAGCAGCGAACTCGAGCTCGTCATCTATCAGTCGGTCAACATGGGTACCGGAGCCCAGGCAAACAATCCCTGGTTGCTGGAAATGCCAGATCCGATTTCCCGTGGCACATGGGACAACTATGCAATGGTTTCTCCCAAATTCCTGAAAGATAATTATGGTATTGACCTGAGTGACGCGCCTCAGGCGGATAAGTTTGAAGTGCACCCCGAGCGCCCGGTAATTAAACTGAAGGCAAACGGTTATGAAATAACGATTCCGATCGTACCCGTTCCCGGCAGCGCGGAAGGCGTCCTGGCCATCGCCGTGGCTTATGGCCGCGAGAGTGCCGATCCTAAAAATACAGCGAGTTTTATCGGAAGGGCCGTGCCCGGAGCAGGACGAAATGCATATCCATTTGTCAGTTTCAACGGTTCAACCTTTGAATGGTCTGCCGCTGATGTAAGCTTTGAGAAAACCGGGGATGATTATGCTATTGCCTTTACCCAAACGCACAATACGCTGGAAGGCCGCACTTCCGTGATCAAGGAAATGAGCCTCGGGCAATTTATCCATAATCCGGATGAAGTGCCCGATGAAAGAGAGGATGAACTCAAGAAATTCGGTGGAATTGAAAATTTTGAAAAAGAAGGGACCTTGTTTGGTTATTATGATAAGCCCGGCATTCACTGGGGCATGTCCATTGACCTGAACTCCTGTATTGGCTGTGGAGCTTGCATTATTGCCTGTCATGCTGAAAACAATGTGGCCGTTGTCGGGAAGAATGAGGTGATGCGTTTTCATGAAATGCACTGGATGCGAATTGACCGGTATTACACCGGTGATTATGGCAACCCTGATAATGTGCAAACGATATTTCAACCCATGCTTTGCCAGCATTGTGATAATGCGCCCTGCGAAAATGTTTGTCCGGTTTCAGCCACCAATCACAGCAGTGAGGGGTTGAACCAGATGGCATATAACCGCTGTATAGGTACCCGCTACTGCGAAAATAACTGTCCCTTTAAAGTACGCCGCTTCAATTGGGAAGATTATACACAGGCGGATAGCTTTCCGAATAATCAGGATGAGCACGGTGTGGGCCGCCTGAATGATGCGGTGCTGATGATGAATGATGACCTGAGCAGGATGGTGCTTAACCCGGATGTGGTGGTGCGCTCAAGGGGCGTTATGGAAAAATGTTCTTTTTGTGTTCAGCGTTTGCAGGATGGCAAGCTGAAGGCAAAAAAAGAAAACAGGCCTCTGCTTGATATGCAGGATGTAAGGACCGCCTGCCAGCAGGGATGTCCGACAGAAGCCATTGTTTTTGGAAATATCAATGACAGTAAGAGTAAAATTGTGAAAACGCGGGTTGACAATCATCACAGGCTCTATCATGTATTGGAAGAGCTGCACGTATTGCCGAATATAAGTTATCTCGCCAAGGTCCGCAATCCGGATACGGAAGCGAATGCATAAACCGGAAAGATTTTTTAAATAATACCGGCAGGCCGGTATTAAAAGTATTAACCGATTATGGCTTTATTAAAGTACGAATCACAGGTGAGACCCCCGCTGATTGATGGGAATAAAACCTATCACCAGGTTACGGTGGACATAGCGCGGCCCGTGGAAGAAAGGCCATCCAGGCTATGGTGGATCGCGTTCACGATTGCCGTATTACTTTTGGGTTTCGGGATCTTTTCAGTAACGAGGGAAGTCATCTATGGCGTAGGACAATGGAATTTGCACAAGACGGTCGGTTGGGGATGGGACATTACCAATTTCGTTTGGTGGATCGGTATCGGACATGCAGGGACCCTGATCTCCGCTATCCTTCTGCTTTTCCGCCAGGGCTGGAGAACCGGCGTAAACCGTGCTGCAGAAGCCATGACCATTTTTGCGGTGATGTGCGCGGGACAATTCCCTATCTGGCATATGGGCAGGGTATGGATGGGCTTTTTTGTACTCCCGTATCCGAATACCCGCGGGGCTCTCTGGCCGAATTTCAATTCTCCTTTGTTGTGGGACGTGTTTGCGGTATCCACTTATTTTACCGTTTCTGTTTTGTTCTGGTACTGCGGATTGCTTCCGGATCTGGCCGCTATTCGTGACCGCGCCAAACTGAAAGGGAGAAAATTCTTCTATGGGCTCACTGCTTTTGGCTGGAGCGGATCTACAAAACACTGGCAGCGTCATGAATCCTTATCGCTGATCCTGGCCGGGCTCGCCACACCGCTCGTGCTTTCTGTTCATACCATTGTATCCTTCGACTTCGCCACATCGGTTGTTCCAGGCTGGCATACCACTATCTTCCCGCCTTATTTCGTTGCCGGTGCTGTATTCTCCGGTTTCGCGATGGTGCAATCCCTGCTGATCATTACCCGGAAAGTATTTAGACTCGAGCAATATATTACCCTGGAGCACATTGATGTAATGAATAAGATCATCGTGCTGACAGGATCGATCGTCGGCATCGCCTACCTTTCGGAATTGTTTGTCGCCTGGTACAGCCAGAACCCTTATGAAAGCTGGGCCTTCATGCAGAGCCGGGCGAATATATTCAGTCCTTATGGCTGGGCCTACTATATCATGATCAGCTGCAATGTTCTTTCCCCCCAGATATTCTGGTCGCGCAAGATGAGGAGAAACCTCACGGTTACTTTTTTCATGAGCGTGATCGTAAATATCGGGATGTGGTTTGAACGTTTTGTGATTATTGTTTCTTCCATTTACCGCGATTATATTCCCAGCGCCTGGGCCACGTATTATTCGCCGAGTATCTGGGAGGTTGGGTTTTATCTCGGCACATTCGGATTGTTCTTTACCTGTTATCTTTTGTTTTCCAAATTCTTCCCTGTGATTGCACTTTCGGAAATTAAACATATTCTGAAAAGATCCGGGGATAGTTATAAAGGGCAGATGGGCGAAGCAGAAAAAGAGACGCCGGAAGCCTTTGCTCACGAAATGGCGCATTAAAAAAAGTAAAAAATAAAAAATAAAAAGAGGAAAAGTAAAAACGGAGGACAATTTCTTATTTTTTGATTTTTGAATTTCGTAATTATGGCAATTAAAAAATTTGTTGTCGGCAGTTTTGAAGATGAGGCGGTTTTATTCCGGGCCGTGAAGAAAGTCCGTTCTGCCGGATATAAACTGCATGATGTATATACGCCGATGGCCATACATGGTCTGGATAAGGCCATGGGCCTAAGGGATACCAGTATTCCAACGGCCGGGTTCATTTACGGAATTACGGGTACCACCACCGCCCTGCTCGGGATTACTTATACCCTTGTTTGGGACTGGCCTTTAAATATCGGCGGAAAGCCGCATTTTTCTTTGCCTGCCTGGATCCCGATCATGTTTGAGCTGACCGTTCTTTTTTCTGCAGTGGGAATGACGCTGACCTTTTGTTATCTCTGCCAGATGGCGCCGTTCGTGCGGAAACATCATTTCAGCCTGCGGTCCACAGACGACCGGTTTGTGATGGTAATTGAATGCACGGCGAAAACAAATGAAGAGGAACTTAAAAGCTTTCTTTCGCAGGCCGGGGCGGAAGAGGTGCACACGCAGATGGCGGAAACCGGCTGGTGGCTGGGATCCTATAGCAGGAATCGAAAGTCTTTTGAAAACCCTAATGCTATTCTGGCCTAAACGAAATGAAACCTTCAATGCCGATAACGAAAATAATAATCCCTTCCTGCCTGCTGGTAATTGTGCTTAGCTCCTGCAATGAGGTGCGGAGAAACCCGGGTAGAATTTATATGCCCGATATGGCCTATAGCCGCGCATATGAGACTTATTCGGTTACACCTGAACAACAGGAGGAATTGCTGAAAAAAGGGATTCATTACTCCAATATTCCGGTTCCCGGAACCATCAAGCGTGGTGAGCTGCTTCCTTTTTCGATTCCGATAGACAAGGAAGGGGACTCTTCCAATTACGTTGCATCCAAAGCCTATAAGAATCCAATACCCACACTCGACTCAGCAACCATGGTTGAAGCAAACAGATTGTACCTCGTGAATTGTGGTATTTGCCATGGACCCAAACTTGACGGAAACGGGCCCTTATATAAGGGTGGCGACGGTCCTTTCCCAGCCAAGCCTGCAACCCTGGTGGGTGATGCGAAATATGAAGCAATGCCCGAGGGCCAGATGTACTATTCCGTGACCTATGGAAAAAATAAAATGGGAAGCTATGCATCACAGCTCGATACCAGGCAACGCTGGATGGTGATTGATTATATCAAATCCATGCAATCCAAAGGAAAAGCAAATGCAAAGGCATCTTCGGATTCAACGAATGTCGCAAAATAAAAGTAAACTGAGAACCGAATAAAATTATTACGAATGTCACTTAAAGAACGTTTTGAAATTACTCCCGGTTTCAGGATGTGGTCACTGGGTCTGATCGGAGTGGGTGTTCTTTCCCTGATCATCGGATTCATTGTATACGGAACCGGCGATGCAGGGCATCAGGCAAAATTCTGGGGAGTACTTCTTCATAACAGTATTTATTTTTTGATGGTGACCAATGCAGTCATGTTCTTTTTTGCGGCAACAACCCTCGCTATGGCGGGATTTCAGATCTCATTCAAACGCGTTACGGAAGCTATCGCAGCCTGCGTTCCGGTGATCGGCGCAATAACTTTTGTTGTAATGGTGATCATCGTGTTCGGCCATAAAACCATGATTTATGAGTGGCTGGATAAAACCAAGGTCGCAAAAGATGCTGCACTGAGCGGGAAGAGCGGATTCCTGAGTCCGGGCTTTTTTATGACCTGGACGATCGCTGCGATCGGTCTCTGGAGTATTATCGGATTGAAAATGCGGAAGATCAGCCGTCAATCGGATGACCATCCGCTCAGCCTTGAAGAAGGAAAGAAATTTGTTTTCAAGAACACAGTATGGGCTTCCCTTTTTATTGTATGGTATGCACTCACCGTTGCTGCGGTCATTCCCTGGCTATGGATGATGAGCCTTGCCGCTCACTGGTATTCCACATTGTACAGCTGGTACATCTTTGCGAGCACTTTTGTTGCCGGTGTCGCGCTTATATCGGTATTTGTTGTTTACATGAAAAACAAGGGTTACCTGGAATATACCAACCGGGAGCACCTGCATGACCTGGGGAAATTTCAGTTTGCGTTCTCCATTTTCTGGACCTACCTGTGGTTTGCTCAATTCATGCTGATCTGGTATGCCAATATTTCCGAAGAAACTATTTATTTCAAAGCGCGGGCCGAAGGCGCTTACTCCGGCATATTCTATTTAAATCTGGTTATCAACTTTTTGGCGCCTATATTGATTTATATGAGCACGCCTTCAAAACGCAACTACACGATCGTAACTTTTATGTCTGTAGCTTTGCTCTTTGGTCACTGGCTGGATTTTTACCAGATCGTTTTTGGAAGCATTCTTCCGGATCAGGTAACTATGAACCTTTTTGATTTTGGAATCGCAGCCGGATTTGTGGGAATTATTATTTATCAGACAGGCAGGGTGATGTCGAAATATCCGCTCCTGGCCAGGAATAATCCCTTCTTTAAAGAAAGTATTATTCATTATACTTAGTCGTTGTTTTATTATTTGGAGAAGATCTAAACGATTAAATTTTTTTAAGCATCATGTCAACTATTTTTCTGTTTGCGATTTTATTGTTGGGATTTGTGATCACGTTTCAGATTGCCAAAGCCAGCGAATATGTAGGCATCCTGAAAGGAGAGAAGAAAAATTTAGAGCAGAATAACCGGATCAACGGATTCCTGATGATCGTTTTTCTGGTATTGGGACTGATCGGCGTTTGGTGGTGCAATGACCTGTTCAAGGGAAAGATCCTGGGCGAAGCTGCTTCTGACCACGGTCAAAAAATTGACGAGATGCTTTATATTACCATTGGCATCACCGGCGTGGTATTCTTTATTACGCAGATCCTGCTATTCTGGTTCTCGTTCAGGTACCAGCATTCTGAGAAAAGAAGAGCATATTATTTTCCGCATAATAATAAACTCGAGCTCATCTGGACCGTGGTTCCGGCGATCGCGCTTACCGTGCTCGTAGGCTTTGGCCTGATGTACTGGTTCCAGATCACTGGCGATGCGCCTAAGAATGCCATGGAGGTGGAGGTTACGGGAAAACAATTCAACTGGATATTCCGCTATCCCGGAAAGGACAATGTGTTCGGGAAGAAATATTATAAAAATATCAGCGATAAGGACAATAACATGCTGGGCTTGTTGTGGGATGACGAACATGCCCACGACGATATCGTGGTTACGAATACTATGTACCTGATTGTAGGCAAGCCGGTTAAACTGATCATTAATTCCAGGGATGTGATCCATGATGTGGGCATGGCTGCTTTCAGGATGAAGATGGATGCCGTTCCGGGTACGCCGACGACAATTTGGTTTACGCCCTTATATACTACAGAGGAAATGAAGAAGAAAACCGGAGATCCGGATTTTGAATATGAGATTTCCTGCGATCAGATTTGCGGGCGCGGGCATTTTTCCATGCGCGGCGAGATCCAGGTTGTGACACCTGAAGAATTCATTCTCTGGAGGGCTAAGCAGCAACCTAATTATGCACAAGTGATGAAGGCCAAGGAGGAACCGTCGGCTCCTGGGGCAGGGAAGGATTCAACTGCGGCACCTGCACCGGCGGCAAAACTAAAGCTGAATACCACCTCAAAACTGGTGGCCCAGGCTAAGTAAAAAGTTTATACTAACAGGATTAAATTTTTTCTGATGAGTAACGAATTGACGATACATGGAGAAACAATGGTTTCGCATGATGTGCATCACGAGCATGATATGCATCATCATAAGCAAAGCTTCATCACGAAATATGTATTCAGCCAGGATCATAAAACAATTTGTAAGCAGTTCTTAATAACCGGGATCATCTGGGCGATCATCGGCGGATTGATGTCGGTCGTATTTCGTCTGCAACTGGGATATCCGGATTCCACTTTTCCCTGGCTGGAAGATATTCTCGGTAAATGGGCTAAGGGAGGAAAGCTTACACCGGAGGCTTATTATGCGCTGGTAACCATGCACGGAACCATTCTCGTATTCTTCGTGCTTACCGGAGGCCTGAGTGGAACTTTTGCGAATTTTCTGATCCCATTACAGATCGGCTCGAGAGATATGGCATCGCCATTCCTCAACATGCTTTCTTACTGGTTCTTCTGGATGGCCAGCGTAGTGATGATCTCTTCTTTATTTATTGAAA
>JANWIY010000031.1 GCA_025449645.1 Chitinophagaceae bacterium
ACGATTGAATTTGAAAAGCGCACCAATGCATATGCCGTGATACAGAAATTCATTAATAAGGATAACGCACCCTGGCTGCAGCCGCAGTTCGATTACTATAAAAAGAACAGTCCGCAGTTCAAGACACTGACCGCAAAGCTGGAATTTGAAAATAATAAAACACTGTATACCCCTAATGAGACTGATTTGCCCCAAAATACACTGATGGGTGAAAGCCCGATGCTAAACCAGTTTAATACCATTTTTAGCGACCTTTCGGCTAAACGTTCAGTTGATCAGAAAAAAGTATTTGAACAAACCTACCTGGTCAAAGACAGCGTACGCAAGATAAAGTGGAAGATCACCGATGAGACCCGCGACATCGAGGGGTATACATGCCGACGGGCAAACGGCATTTATCTCGATTCTATTTATGTGGTTGCTTTTTACACTACGCGCATTCCAGTAGCTGGCGGGCCCGAATCTTTCAGCGGCCTGCCAGGTATGATCCTCGGAGTAGCCCTGCCACATGAAAATATTACATGGTTTGCCACAAAAGTCACTGAAGGCTCCATTCCACAAAACAAAATCGTCCCGCCCAAAAAAGGCAAACCGACCAATGAAAAAGATCTTTGGAAAACCCTCCAGGATTTAGCGGAAAGCTGGGGGCGGGAAGGCAAGTTGTATTTGAGAGGGTTTATGCTGTGATTCCAGTAACGTCTTCCATGTGCACCATATGACCATCCAATGGTTCATTACCGTAACTACCCAGCGAAAAACTTTTGTCGTACAGCCTGATCAATAGATGCCCGTCATGGTCCGGAATGCATGTAATAAAAAAATTCAAGAAAAATTTGCGTAGTTGAATGACTTCATGTATATTTGTAGTCAAATGACTACATTATGCAATTAAGAAGAGATGTATTTCAAGCCATAGCGGACCCGACAAGAAGGGCAATACTTCTGCTGGTGGTCTCCCAATCCATGTCCGCTGGTGCAATAGCATCAAACTTTGACACAGCCAGACCGACCGTTTCAAAACACCTGCAGATACTCACCGAGTGCGAATTGCTTAAGCAAAAACAAATCGGGAGAGAAATTTACTATCACATCAATGCAAAACAAATGAAAGAAGTAGCCGACTTTATTGAGCCATTCCGCAAAATCTGGGATGACCGGTTCAACAAGATAGAAACCATAATGAAAAAATATAAAAACAAATAATATGGAACGGAAAGCTAAAATTACTGCCGAAAAAGGCAAACAGGACGTAGTCATTACGAGAGAATTTGATTTGCCACTGGAATTACTTTTTAAAGCGCATGTAGAGCCCGACATTATTGAACAATGGATGGGATCGAAAGTGCTGAAACTTGAAAATAAAAAGTACGGCAGCTGGCAGCTTGAAAAAAGAGATGCCCAGGGAAACGTGGTATTCGGGGCCAATGGGGTTTTCCACGATTTTATCCCGAACAAGAAAATCATCCGGACTTTTGAAATGGACAATGCGCCTTTCCCCGTCCAGCTAGAGTTCCTGGAATTTGAAAAACTCACTGATGACACGAGCAAACTCAATATGCATATGATATTTAAATCAGTCGAGGACAGGGATCAATTGCTGCAGGTAGGTATGGCCCAGGGGATGAATATGGCACATAACCGGTTACAGGAAGTAGTAAGCAAATTGAAATAACATACCATGACAAAGAGAAACAAAATAATTTATTGGGTAATCACAGGGTTTTTGGCTTTTGGCATGCTGGCCCAGGCGTTTGCGCAAATATCACATACCAAGGGGTATGTGGACATCATTGTTCATTTAGGTTATCCATTATATTTCCTGTACATCATTGGTGTCTGGAAATTACTTGGAGTAATTGCTATTCTGATTCCCGGATTTAAGCTTCTTAAAGAATGGGCCTATGCCGGCTTTTTCTTTGTAATGTCTGGGGCAGTATTTTCGCATATCGCATCGGGCGATTCCCTGAAAGAACTAGCCCCCGCGCTGTCATTGCTAATACTGATTGTGTTATCCTGGTATTTCAGACCTCCGAATAGAAAAATCATTTCGGTAAATCAATAAATAATTAAAAATGAAAACGGAATTGTCAACAAAACAAAAGAGAGAACTGCTCAACACTTTGAAAGCCCGTTTTGAGAAAAACATGATCCGCCATAAAGGTCTTGATTGGGCTAAAGTGCAAGTAAAATTGGAAGCCGGTGCCAGACAACTATGGTCACTCAATGAAATGGAAAGAACAGGCGGAGAGCCTGATATTGTTTGCCAGGATAAAAAGACAGGCGAATACATTTTTTATGATTGTTCACAGGAAAGTCCCAAGGGCCGCAGAAATGTCTGTTACGATCGTAAAGCACTTGATGCCAGGAAAGAAAACAAACCAGCAAATTGTGCCGTGGATATGGCGGCTGCGATGGGCATTGATCTATTGACTGAAGAACAATACCGGCAATTGCAGAAACTTGGAAATTTCGATACCAAAACCTCGAGCTGGATCATAACAACTTCAGATATCAGAAAACTCGGTGGCGCCCTCTTTTGCGACCGTCGCTTCGACACTGTTTTTGTGTATCACAATGGTGCAGATTCCTACTATGCCGCAAGGGGTTTCCGTGGGTCACTAAGGGTCTGATTTTTGCATGAAACTTCATTTTGTTTCACAGTACCAAAAATAAATGATGTGAATCCTAAAGTCGATTTTTATTTTCGCAAGGCCAGGTGGGGGAAAGAATTGGAGAAATTGAGGACGATCGTTCTTGACTGTGGACTGACCGAAGAATTGAAATGGGGTGTTCCATGTTACACGCTGCAAAAAACCAATATAGTATTAATACATGTATTTAAAGAATACTGTGCGCTTTTGTTTTTCAAAGGTGCCTTGCTAGATGATCCCAATGGTATTTTGATCCGGCAGACCAAGAATGTGCAGGCAGCGCGTCAGATCCGGTTCAACCATGTTGGTGAAATACTTAAGATGGAACCCATCCTGAAAGCTTATATCTATGAAGCCATTGAAGTGGAAAAAGCCGGATTGAAAGTAAGGTATAAAAAGACCAAAGAATTCACCATTCCGAAAGAATTTCAAAATAAATTAGACAAAACCCCAGGCCTGAAAGCTGCCTTTCATGAATTGACTCCGGGACGGCAAAGAGGCTACATTTTTTATTTTTCTGCACCCAAACTATCGAAAACCCGGGAGTCGAGGGTCGAAAAATCCATTAAGCAGATACTGAATGGAAAGGGATTAGAAGACTAGTAATACCCCGGTTTCTCCATTGCCGTGCCGGGCGGCATGAATTCTCAGGTTGACATAACCCATCCTGAAAGCCTATATTTACGAAGCCATTGAAGTGGAAGGCCGGTTTCCAAAAGCCGAAATAAAAGGGTTTTTTTTTTGGCCTATTGAAATACAGGATCGTTTCATGATGAAATTAAAAAAACAATGAATATGGAAAACACTGATCTGATGAGATCGGCCCGTGAGTCACTAAAAGGCAAATGGGGTTTAGCGATTCTTACACTTTTTATCTATACATTACTCACTACCACATCCGGTTCAATGAGACCGCACGGCTCCATGCTGACAATAAGTTCAATGCTGACATTAATAATTGGCGGCCCGTTGGCACTTGGTGCAGCCATTTTCTCCCTCTCCATGGCGCGCGGAAAAGAAGCAAGGTTAGAGCAAATCTTTCAAGGATTTAATAGTTTTTCAAATGCTTTGATAGCCTACCTGCTCGTATTACTTTACGTGTTATTATGGACTCTCTTACTCATTGTTCCGGGAATTATAGCTGCCTTAGGATATTCCATGACGTTTTTCATCCTGGCTGATGATCCGCTTATTAAACCGCAGGATGCTTTAAGGAAAAGCAATTCCATGATGGATGGGTACAAATTGAAATTATTTTATTTGTGCCTTCGCTTTTTTCTGTTGGCATTGCTATGCATTCTTACACTAGGTATTGGATTTTTTTGGTTGATCCCTTATGTTCACGTAACCCTGGCGAAATTCTATGATGATATAAAAGGGTAGGAAAATGGGCTATTGACCACACCTGGATTTGATTCTAAAAATTGAGGAATGATTTTAAATAAAATTCAAACTTCTTTGTACCAAGATGGTCGCTGCGGTAAGCAATATAAAGATCTGGTCTTATCAAGTAGTATCCCTGTCTTTTTATGCCAAAACAATTATACAAATTACGCGACCCTTTCGTTAACGGTATGGTTTCTGCCGAAATAATTTGCTTAAATTTCTCAACAATTGCAATTAATCCATTTTTTTCATTCTCTTTATTTTCGCCCGAAAAGATAAGGACATGAAATTTATAGTCTGTAATATACTGCTGAATATTCATAAGTTTACCGGAGGCATCTTCAAATTCCAGGAAGGGCAGCCTTTGACCGGGCTTGGGAGCGCTTGCCGGAAATGAGCCTTCCGAAACCTTTTCAAAAACACTATTATGATAAGTGATTCCTATTTGGGAGATGTTCTTGAAAATATACCGTGCTAAATATTTAATGCTAAGCACAATGGCAAGTAGCCTCGGCAAAACATGCATGCGCATAATTTTCACAAAAGAGTTGTGGCTGACCGTTATAAGAAATGCCCTGTCTGTCGTTTTTACTAATCTCCTGGCAAATGGAAGCCTTTCATCCTGATAGGTAGCAAGCAGTGTTTCCTTTGCTTGCCCATTCATCACAAGAGCCAATTTCCATGCAAGATTATAAGCATCGTTCAACCCCGTATTCATTCCCTGGGCTCCAACAGGAGAATGAACGTGCGCGGCATCCCCTGCCAAAAAACACCGACCCTTTTTAAACTGGGAAACATAACGATGATGAGCACGGTAGGCAGATATCCATTTAGGATCGTAAAGTTCAATATCCATCTGCATTTTATTTGCAAAATTGGCATTTACATCTTCAAAGCGAAGATCTGTTTTACCTGCAAGCTCTTTCGGGGCAAAACTTATTACCCGGCACCTGTCTCCGGGCAGCGGAAAAAAGGCTGCAAAAGAATGATCCGAAAAAGCCAGGGATAATTCATCAACCTTTAAAGGCCAATTTATCTTACAATCAAGTACAAATAAGTCTGCAGGATATGTTTCACCTCCAAACGGAATGTTCAGTAGGTGTCTTACTGCACTTTTTGCCCCATCTGCCCCTATTAGCCACTGAAAACTTTCAATTTCTTCTCTTTGCCCGTTCTGTTTAAGTGTTACCTGGACTTGTTCATTTGTTTCGGAAAGTGAAATCAGTTCCTTATTCCATTCCACCGTATGCCCGCTCTTTTCAAGAAAGTCCAATAATAATTGCTCCGTCCTGAATTGTTCCAATGCCAAAAAAAAGGGAAATTTTGTCAATCCTTTTCCAAACTCAGAAAAAAGAGAAATATTCTTTACAACTTTCCCCTTTACAATAAAATTTATTGCATTTACACGCTTTCCAAGGGCTAAAAAATTATCAGCAATACCCAACTGCGAAAATATTTCCATTGATGCGGCGTGAATAACAATAGCCCGCGATTGAGTAGTATGATTTTCATTTTTATCAATAATCCGAAAGGGTATGTTTCGCACAGCAAGCTGGCAGGCCATCATAAGCCCTGTAGGACCAGCACCTACTATCAAAAGTTCAGGTTTTGTCATAACAAACTCAAATTTACCCTTATTTTGTCTTCTGGCCTGCCAGGATGAAAGCGGCCCACTAAAGGCCAGGGCCTGAAACACGCTGCAACCCGGATTTCATGGCAGCCCGTCAGAGACTTACCGGAGCCGGTCTGTCTTAATGAAACACTGCAACCAAATATTCATTAATTTTATACTCTCAACAGAACAGCATGCGCACCGTAATACTGTTCCTTATATTGATCTCCTCCATAGCCATAAAGGCACAAATCCCCCTGCCGGGAAGTTTTATGTACCAGGGGCAAGGGCTAAGTTTTGGGAATAACCTGCATTCTTTTCGAACCCCGGCAGATAAAAAATGGATTCTGACCCCATACAGCAGCATCTCAACCGGGTTTGGTTTTTTTAATGGAGGCAGTGCAAATTTTCTTGCTGCGCCATTGGGCTTGCAATTAGACCGCAGACTGAACAATAATTTTTATGCTTTCGCAGGTGTATCCGCAATGCCTGCTTTTGTAAACTTCAATCGTTCATTCCTGTCAGCAGATGTTAATAAATGGCAACCCAATAATGGGTTTCTCAATTCCAACAGCTTCGGTTTGTATTCCGGAGCAGAACTTGGATTAATGTATATAAATGATGCAAGAACCTTTTCCGTTTCCGGCAGCATAGGTGTTCAAAGCAGCAGCTATTCTCTATTTCCTTATCAGCAAATAAGGACTGCAAGGAAGAATACCATTCCTGCGACAAAAAAATAAAAAGACTCATTCTGAGCGTAGGCTGTTCACCGGATTGGCCACTGCGGCCTTTACGGATTCAAAGCTTATTGTTATCCAGGCTATGGCAAGCGCAGCCAGGGCCGCTGCCCCAAATACAATCCAGCCAATCTGAATATGATATGCAAAGCCCTGCAACCATTGCTTCATGGCATACCATGAAATGGGAACAGCGATGAGCACGGCCACGAGGATTAACCGGGTGAAGCTGGTGGACAGCATATACACAACGTTGGCGACCGAAGCCCCCAATACTTTCCTCACACCGATTTCCTTGGTGCGCTGTTCGGCCATGAATGCGGAGAGTCCGTAGAGCCCCATGCAGGAGATAAAAATAGCCAGTCCGGCGAAAATATTAAACAGGTTGCCCATCTGCTGCTCTCCTTTATATTGGTTGGCCAGATCCTGGTCAACGAAGCCATAGGAGAATGGGTAAGCAGGATTGAGGCTGTTACTTATTCTTTCCATTGCTTTCAACGTTGCAGCGGTGGTTCCCGGTTTTGTACGCACTGTAACGATTCCTCCGCTACGGTTCAACCGGATAATCAACGGTTCGATCGATTGTTGAACAGGTTTAAAATTAAAATTCCTTACCACCCCGACAATAACACCTTTAACGCCAAATTGCGTCAGCGGCTGACCAATGGCGTTAGCTGGAGTCATTCCCATAACCTGCATGGCTTTTTCATTGATCACATAATTACTGGAGTCGCCTTTAAAATCCCTTGAGAAAGCCCTTCCGCTGATCATTTTCAGTTGGTATACATCAAAAAAATCCTCATTTACATCAATGTTCGGAAAAATGATTTGTGCATTTGGGTCCTTCCCTTCCCACTGCACATTGACAGTGCCGTTGTTCAGGTTGACGGGAATCATCCCGGAAATGGTGAAATCACTGGTCAGCGGGTTTTGTTTCAGTTCGCTTTTTAAAGCATCCTGCCTGTTGAACAAATCGCCCGTCATGGGCATGTACAGCAGGTTGGATTTATCAAAACCCAGGTTCATGTTTTTTATAAAACTGAGTTGTTTATACACGAGGGCCGTACCGGCCAGCAGAACAATGGAAACAACAAACTGCAGCACCACAAGGCTGTTGCGGAAAACGCGGTTGCCCCCCATTGTTTTCATATTTCCTTTCAGCACTTTTACGGGTTGAAAACCCGAAAGGAACAAAGCCGGGTAACTGCCCGAAACCAGGCCGGTGATCAATGCGATGCCAAGGAGCCCTGCCAGGATCTTTCCATCCATGAGATGAATGGAAAGCAGTTTTCCCGCCACATCGTTAAATTCAGGCAATAACAGCCACACCAGGCTGATGGCGATTAATAAAGCGATAAAAGCGATCAGCATGGACTCACCTAAAAATTGACCGATCAGTTGCCCGCGTCCCGCGCCCACCACTTTTCTCAAGCCGACCTCCTTGGCACGACGCGCGGACCTCGCAGTAGCCAGGTTCATGAAATTGATGCAGGCGACGATGAGTATAAAAATAGCGACAATGAAAAAAATATTAACATACTGGATATTTCCGCGCCCGGGCAGATCGGCCTGCATATCGGAATGCAGGTGAATGGCGGTTAAGGGCTGCAGGTGAAAGTCTACATTCAATGTTTTTGGGTCTACATGCTCCTTATAAATCTTGTCTAGTTGTTTTTCCAAAGCGACCAGGTTAGCCGCAGTGGGTATAAAATTTTTGTCCAGCACGATATAGCTATAAAAATCAAAATTGTCCCACTTGTTGTCTCTGAGGTCCTGGTTCGTTTGCGCAATGGTCGACATAGGAATAATAAAATCAAACTGCAGGTGGGAATTGGCAGGAATATTCTCGAGCACACCCGTTACGGTAATATTGTCCATATTATCCATCCGTATTGTTTTACCCATCGGGTCTTCATCGCCAAAATATTTCTTCGCCATATCCCTGGTGATCAATACCGAACCAGGACGGTTCAGCGCGGTAGCCGGGTTACCACGGAGGAGAGGGAAAGAAAAGACCTGCAGGAAAGTGGAATCAGCGTAGAAAATGCGTTTCTCTTCAAATTTTTTTGTACCCACTTCCAGCACGTCCTGGTTAAGGTCGCTCAACCTGACGAAGTTCTTAACAGCAGGTATTTTCCTTTTCAGCTCCGGCGGCATGGACGCGGTATTGACAGCGGCTTTAAAATCTCCCAGGCGGACGGTAATACGATAGATCCTATCCGCATTTTTATGGAAACGGTCATAGCTAAGCTCATTCTGCACCCAGAGCAGGATAAAAATACTGCAGGCCATCCCAATGGCCAGTCCGGCGATATTGATAAAGGCGAAAGCCTTATGACGGATGATATTCCTGAATGCGATTTTGAGATAATTGAAAATCATGGGGAATAAATCTAAGGTCAATAAATAAACTGCAAAGTTACATCTACCAACACAATGCCATTTTTAATCCTTTTAAAAACCAGCTCATTGCGGGTGGGGGCCCTGTCCCTATGTTCGTTTTTGGTACAGGAACTGCACGGTCAGTGGGCATATGGATGGTCCATATTTTTGACTGCCCTTTTGCGGTTTATACTTTCCGCTTTTGTCACAACGTGATTTTTTTCAGGAGCCAGCTTTATTTCAATCATTTCCCTCCCCAGATCATTTATAATTTGCTCAAAGGCTTTTGCCCTTTCAACGAAAATCCTGTAACAGTTATTCATGCAATTGAACAGGTTATACATTCCTGCAAAACGCATTCTAAACTGAATAGACGTTTAATAGTTCTTGTTCCATTTTCCGTCTTACATTCGTGTCCCAAGCTTCCTAAGTTCAACCGAGCGCCTGAGAAAATTTGATTGTAGGAATAGTAAGGTTTCCAATACAAACAAGGACTACGGGCGTTTTATTTTTATGCCCCAGCACATCAGAAGCCCTCTTCTTAAAGCCCGCCTCCCAATAAATCGCATATTGAGGGGCCAGGGTAACCTAACGATTAGCTTTCAGGCAATCAGAGCTGCACTTGCTCATCCGGTCAATAGTCTTTGCTCAGAATGAGACTGCTGTGCCTTTCCCCAACAAAGATGTACAATGAGGGCTTGCCGATTTTAACTAGATCATCTGAAAATCTAAACGGGTAATCCTGAATACCGGCAGAAAATAGCTCAACGCGTCTTATATTTGAAACATGAAGGTAGTCCCCTGCTTGTTGCTGCTTTTTGCTGTGGGAGGATGCACTCAGAAATACGTTGCACCCTATCATTTGCCTGCTACCGGCTACCTGGTAGTAGAGGGTTTTATTAATCTGGGCAATGGCCCTACAAATTTTACTTTGAGCCGGGCAAGTTCACTTGATTCCCCTGTTATTATTCCGCAATCCGGTGCCCAGGTAATCGTGGAAACACAAGCCGGGGGAAGCTTCCCACTCACTGAGCTCGGAAATGGGAATTATTCCATCAGTCAGATACCGGTAGACTTAACACAGGAATACCGGCTGTGGATTACAACACCAGATGGTAAAGAGTATCTTTCTGATTTCGCCATGGCAAAACTGACCCCGCCTGTCGACAGTGTGAGTTGGAAGCTGGCAACAGACGGGATTAATATTTATGTGTCTGCTCATGATCCGCAAAACAATACGCGTTATTATCAATGGAAATATGAAGAAACATGGAAATATACTTCTGCTTATCAATCCGGATATGAATATCAAAACGGGGCAATCGTCAGTCGGCCGGACAGTGACGATATCTTTACCTGCTGGAAATCTGTAATCTTAACCGGTATTTCTATTGCCACATCAGAGGCATTAAGTGATGATATTATTTATGAATTTCCGCTTGTACAAGTCCCCTTTTCAACCAACAAACTGGTGATGAAATACAGTATCCTGGTCAAGCAGTATGCACTGACGAAAGACTGGTATAACTGGATTGAGGAAGTTCAGAAAAATACCGAAAGACTGGGATCCATTTTCGAGGCTCAGCCTTCAGAAATAACAGGTAACCTCCATTGTATATCAAACCCGGGCGAACAGGCGATCGGTTTTGTAGGCTGCACCTCTGAAACGGAAAAACGAATTTTCATAAGCCGTGACCAAATCCCCAGTTCTCAGGTTATTATTACCGGATATGAATCCTGCACTCTGGATACCCTTATGTTTACGCTTGCAGAAACCTTTGGCACTGGAAGTAATATTCCCGTTGATATTTCGGGCCGGATCAATAGCATTAAGTATTCGAGTGCCTTTTGCGTCGATTGCAGGCAAATGGGAGGAACAGTGATTGAACCTCCTTTCTGGCAATAAGACATAAAGTCGTAGTGTAAATAATTTAGGAAATATTAAACTCAAATAAAGTGATGTTTACCGGATCAGTTACATACGCAGGTTATATTATCGCTCCATGCATTCCGAAATGGTTGGACATATGGGTTTTTCTTTTTTGGCATTCATCTTGGGCTGTTTGGTTATTTAATTTTCAGGCCGGGCTACATGCCCCGCATACTTGTGATATTGCTGATCATAGATGGATTAGGTTGGGTAGTAACCACTTTACAACCATATCTATATCCCATCGTTAATTTGAATTTTATCTCAATTACTTATTTTGGGGAATTGCTATTATTGTTTTGGCTGCTGATGAAGGGTTGGAGGATTAAGGAACTAAATTAACGGATCATGATGCTGTCCATCCACCATCTACCATTAATGTAGTTCCCGTGATTAAAGATGCTGCAGGCGATGCGAGGAAAAGAACTGCGTTGGCAACTTCCCGTGGTTCCCCTATCCTGCCCAATACAATTTTGGAAAGGACTCTGGTTTTGGCTTCGGTATTTGCAAGATATTCTTCAGTACCGGGCGTATAAATGAATGTTGGTGCTACTGCGTTAACTGCAATATTATATTTGGCCCACTCCACAGCAAGACATTTAGTGAGGTGGGAAATTCCAGCCTTGGTCATGCAATAAACGGATTCCGTTGGAAGTGCAATAAACCCGGCTTGCGAGCTGATGTTTACAATTCTCCCACACCGTTGTTTAATCATGCACTTCCCCACCGCCTGGCTTGTAAAAAAAGTTCCTTTAAGGTTTACATCGATTGTATAATCAAAATCTGATTCCGTAACATTTTCCGCATAGTTTTCCGGCGCAACCCCCGCATTGTTTATTAAAATATCAATCCTTCCGAAAAATTGCTCCGCTTTCTCCACTGCTGTATGGATTTCTTCCAGTTTACTTACATCCATCTGCATCGCTAATGCCTTTCGCCCCATCGATTCTATTTCTTTCACGAGACCTTGATCTGCTTTCACATTTTTTAGTCCCAGTGCAATATCTGCTCCGGCTTCTGCAAGAGCGAGCGCACATGCTCTTCCAATTCCTCTGGCTGCGCCGGTTACCAATGCAATTTTCCCTGGAATTTTAACTTCATCTGTATTTTTCATACCGGTAATATTTTTATTTTGTTCATTTAAAAATGAAATTATGATTAATTCATTTCCATCCTGCATTCATTCAGAGAATTTCATATATTAGCAAATACATAATAGTTAATGAAGGTAAATGAGTAAGGACCAAACCGCTGATTTAGTTAAATTCCTCAAACCTTTCAGCCAGGAAATAGTCGAACTGGTTCTTTGGTTAAGGGAATTCGTATGGGACTTATATCCCGACACGAACGAACTCATATATGATAATTATAATGCTTTGGCCTTCGGCTGGTCACCAACAGATAAAGTTGGACACACGTTCTGCTCTATTGCTGTTGGCAGAACCAGCAAAAATATTCATTTCGGGTTTTATTGGGGTTCTGAATTATCCGATACCAAAAAAATCCTTCTTGGCAAGGGAAACCAGTACAGGTATATCTTAGTCACCAGTAGGAATGAATTCCCGAAGGCATATATTAAGAAACTCGTAGGAGAGGCCTATAAAAACTCTCTGGCAAAAGTGAAAGACAAAAAGCAAATTCGTGAAGGCCTCACCTTAACGAAATCAATATCACAGAGAAAAAGAACCAATAAGAATATTGATCCAAAGAAAAAGTAAACTTTTTCAAATCTCTACAACAATTTATTTTTCTTGCTATTGCAAAACCGGGACCCACCGGCTTTTATTTATACCGAAAGCTCTTTATAACTTACCATTTCAATCTGCCAATAGTGCCCCAACGGATTGGGGTCTTTCAAGATTTGTTGTGTAATCAAATTGTTTTTCCCTGCCAGGTTTGTTTTATTATTACCTGCCCATTAATTCACCGAGACTAAATCATTATTTGCATAAGAATGATTTTAAGAATCGATCGTCTATTTCCGCGTTAAGCGCAAGTTTATAGAATGTTAATGAGTTTCGTTTCTCTCCATCCCCTTTTTCTGTTTAACAAAATTATGGGAAATCAAAAGCAACGCTGACGAGTAATTCCTTTGTCATAATAGTCATCAGAGTTTCCTTCCAACAGAATCAGATGCGGAGAAAAAACATTTGCTCAATCCTTTGGATATTGCTTGTTATGGTTTCCTGCAGACCTAACAATATACCATACACAGAGAGTGGCGATTGGATTGCCAGGTCCCAGCTCAACGGCCCGGGCAGAAGTGAAGCAGTTGGCTTTAGCATTGGAGGCTTCGAATATCTCGGAACGGGCTGGGATGGTTTAAACACGAGGTTTTCTGATTTCTGGAAATTTGATCCCGCTGGTGACAGCTGGTCCCAGATACAGAGTATGCCGGATTCCGCAGCACGAAGTTCTGCTGTTGGATTTAGCGTCAATGGAAATGGATATGTTGGAACAGGATATGATGGCTACAATTACCTGGGTGATTTCTGGGAGTATGATACCCTTTCCAATGCCTGGGCGCGGAAGGCTGCATTTTCCGGCGGACCGAGGTACGAAGCAGTTGGATTTGGCATTGGAAATTATGGTTATATCGGAACCGGTTTTAACGGCAGCTATGCATTGAAAGATTTCTATCGCTATGATCCCTACTCGGATTCATGGACGGTCATTGATTTTAGCGGCAATAAAAGATATTCTGCGGTCAGTTTTGTGTACCAAGATAAAGCTTATGTGGTAACCGGAATAAACAGTGGCGTTCTTGTGAACGATTTTTGGGTTTACGATCCCAGCCTCTCTACCAATAATTGGACGGAATTACGACATATCAATAACTACAGTACGGACACCTACGATGATGGTTATACCGATATTGAACGTTCGAATGCCTCGGCGTTTGTAATTACCGGAACAAAATACGGGGATCTGGCCTTTCTCTCCACCGGAGAAAACGGATCCACAATTGCTACCACCTGGGAATACAGTTTTGCTTCCGACCTCTGGAGCAGGAAATCTAACTTTGAAGGCCCTTCCACAACCGGAGCAGTTGGATTTAATGCACAGAACCGGGGTTACATCGCAACAGGACGAAGTGGAAATGGCCAGGCCGCCCAATCTGATTTTCTATGGGAATTTCTTCCGGATGCCGTGCTGAATCCGAATGATAATTAATGCCCGGCCCCGATTCACCAGTGCCAGCATCAGTAGAGCGGGTCATTGGCAACCTCTACGTCCCAATGCCCTGAAAGGATCTCAAAACGATGTTGTTCTGCCTTAGCGTGCGCATCCTGATCAGGGTATAGTTGTTTCTTATAAGGATCGAGCAGCTTTTCATCAAATGCAAGGGCTGCGTTCCTGAATACAATAGTCACTCTGTAATCCCACCGGCTTTCTTCACCGATATGTAACCGCGGAACAGAAGCAGTGATACTGATAATATCCCCTTTTTCCAGCGCTTTCCGGAGTAAGGGATAATGGTTGGCTTTCCAGAGACTGATAAATTCATCTGCATGACCCCACTTTACCCTGTAATAATCCTCCACAGTAAAATATTGGTCCGTCGCGGTGAGAGGATTTGAGGATTGTGCGATCACTGCCAGAGATGAAAATATTAAAGCGGATAATAAGATGGTCTGCATAAGTTTTGCTGAAATTATGGCTTTCATGGTCTGAATGATTTATTTTAATGTAATTTAAGGTTTACGGCCGCGGCCCCGTTATCTGCGTCATTCCTAAGGGGTTCTCTCTACGGGGCTTCCGCACGAAGGGTACGAATATCATAACCGGTTTTACCTGGACCCGGGTCCAGGGGTATCTTTTTTTCCATATAAATCTATTCGGCTACACACATTTGGATTCCGGACTACGGAAAAACAAATCATTTCCTTTACCAGGAGAATATTAACGCCGCCTACATAAATCTCAACAGGCAGGTAAAAAAATGGAATGTTCAGGCGGGGCTCCGGTTGGAGAATACAAACTACCAGGGTCATCAGCTGGGTAACCCGGTAAAACCTGATTCCCTTTTTTCAAGGCAGTACTACAACTTATTTCCGACATTTTTCCTGAGCTACCAGGCCGACAGTAATCATTTGCTTACTCTGTCTTTCGGCAGAAGAATAGACAGGCCTGCTTACCAAAATCTGAATCCTTTCCTCTTTTATATCAATACCTATACATACCTGGTTGGGAACCCTTATATGCTACCTCAGTATACCTATAATTTTGAATTAAGTCATGCGTACAAGAATGTATTCACAACAACCCTCAGCTATAGCAGGACCAGCGATTTCTTTGAACAAATTTTCACCTCTCATGGCGATACCACCATTTTCGGCCAGGGCAACCTGGGTTTCTCGTTTAGCTATCGTTTTGGTAAAAAGCCAAAAGAAGCGGGTAGAAAACCAGAAGGGGGAGCCAGTGAAGAACAGAATCGCGTAAAAATATAAGCCGACCGGTTTGCCGGCTTCCAATGCATTATTTCTCTCGTTTTTTTGATCCGGATACTGCTTTCTATTGGGTAACTGTGGCTTTCTCCCTGAAGCCCAGAAGAAACAAAACCATAACCACTGCGGCAAATAACAGCGGAATGATCCAGAATATCTGCCACTGATGAAGAGAACTGCCGTTATGCATAATGCTGTTAAAGATCCAGCCGGCGGCGAGGGTTCCTAAGCCCTGCCCGACGCCGTAAGATACCAGTACGAAAAGCCCTTGCGCCTGCGCGCGGATTTCCGGGGTGGCTTTTTTGTCGATATATATCTGCCCTGCCACATAAACAAAATCATAACAACAGCCGTGCAAAAGGATTCCGGCCATAATCATCCAGGTAATGGCATCTGGCGCTGCCAAAGCAAATAATGCGTAACGGCAGGTCCATGCGAGCATGCCAGCCAGCAATACCCATTTGAGTCCGAAGCGGGCAAAGAACCAGGGCAGCATTAATAAGAAAAAGATCTCAGACATTTGTCCGAAAGTCATTTTGAACGCGGGGTTGGCAACATTTGCCGTTTGTAGAAAAACCGGAACGTAAGAAAAATAAGCAGCAAAGGGCACACTGATGAGCAGCAGGCTGATGATGAAAATGATGAAAGGTTTTGATTTCAGTTTTGCAAAAGCATCTGCACCTATCACATCCCGGAAAGATATTTTTTTGCCAGCGCCGGCAGGAGGGATATGCGGCAATGTAAAACTATACAGCCCCATCAGCACACCGCCGATACCTGAAATGCGCATAGGCAGTGCCGTGGCATCGGCGTGCAGGAGCTTACTCACTACGATGCCCGCGATGATCCATCCCAGTGTTCCGAATAAACGGACCAGGGGGAATTGTTTTTCCCGGTTGGGCAGTAAATGAAATGCTGTAGCCGCAGCCAGGTTCACCGTTGGCATATAACAAAGCATGTGCAGCAACAAAAATCCGAGAAATAACGGGGGAGATATGAAACTTCCTTCGGCAAAAAAAGGTGCAGAAAAAACAAAGATCCCGCTCAGGATATGCATTACGCCCAACACTTTCTGTACCGGGAAAAAACGGTCGGCGATCATGCCGAGAAAAAAAGGAGACACAATTGCGCCGATAGCGCTGGTCATATAGGCCAGATAGATTGTATCCGCCATGCCATGGCTCTTCATGTAATTTCCTCCCGTGGCATACCATGCGCCCCAGATGAAGAATTGTAAAAACATCATGACACTGAGGCGGATCTTCGGGTATCGAAGCATAAGCAGTCAGATGGGTTATATGCACTATGCCAGTACAGCCTGCTGCACCAGTTGTTTCATATATTGAAGAGAAATACGCGTGGCATGATCAACCTCTTCTATTCCGGCAATCTGATGATTTTTTACTACCGGCAGGCAATACTCTGAAGTGAGGTAACCCGTATATCCAATATGATAAAGCGCTTCTACGAAAGCCTGGTAATTGATAAGGTCACCGGTGGAAGGTGAAGGGTCCTGTACGATTTCACCACTCTTCTTCTGGCTGAAATTCCAGGCCCCATAATGCGAATGCACTATATGTCCCTTGCAATTTTCAACGGCCTCGCGTACATATTCATCGCTCTGCCGCTCGTAGAACAAAGGAACATCAATACAAAGCTCCACGTTTCTGCGGTCGATTTCCTGCATCATAGTCAGGGTGTCCTCGTATCCTGTTGCGAGCACAGGGGCATGATTCTGCAAGGCTAATGTAATACCCATATCTGCTGCCATATCTGCCACTTCACGGATCCCTTCAACACAATGGTTCCATTTGCGGAGATCCGCGGGATATAATCGTTTATAATACTTGCCTCTTTCAAACTGCGCATATAACGTAATATCATCTTCATCATTGATCAGTCCGGGCCACGCTGCAAACACCTTTACCAGCTCAACACCCAGGTCCTTTGCCATTTCCAGCACATAACGCATCATGGCGAAATTGTTTTCACGTTCCTCCATATATTTTCCGGCAAAATTCGACATGCTTTCAACCGCACACAACACGATACCCTCATCAGCAGCCAGCTTCTTTATACGACTGCGATCCGCTTTACTCAAATCAAGCGGCGAAGCAACCGGGCGCTTGGTCTCTATGGCCAATGCGTCAAAGCCAAACTCTTTGGCGCGATGGATCTGCTCTCCAAGCGATAAGGCTTGTCCTTTGTAAAATAATCCTCCATATGTAACAGTCAATAAGGCAAATTTCATATAGCTCAATTTTGCTGATTAGTAAATGTAAGATAAATATTTTTTCGTTCAGGGCATAGCAGGGTCCGTCCTATACTTGTCCAAATTGCTTCAGGTGATGGTCCAGATGCTTATAAAACAGGTTGTTCCATTCCTCCTTGCTGAGCCGCCCAAATGAATGGGAAACCTTGTTATCAAAGTATGCTTCTCCCAGTTGCTGCGTTTTTTGGATATGAGTAATGAGACGGGATTTTTCAGCCCCAAAGTCTTTCTCCGTTGTCATCCGGAAAGCAGGAGCGGTTGGGGTATTATGTTTATAAGGAGCGGGGCCGGTAACGATTCGCTTTATAAACATCTTCAAAATCAAGGTCATGGGGAATTTCGGCCTGGGATGTTTGTCCTCATACAGCATCTCGTAGGAAACATTACAATGGGCCAGCATCTGAGCCACATTCATCCTGCCCCACTGCGGCTGCGTATGTGCATCCAACTGGTTGATCCGGTTAATGACACTTTCTGAAACTTCCCGGGTAAAAATGTTAGGCAGTGTCATGTTAAAAAAATTTAGTGAAATTAATACCTTTCATCGCTTAATAGCGGGTTATTTGGCAAAAATAAACCTGGAGTCATCTTAACACGCAAAACCTTTGAATTGTTTTGCACTCTGCAAAATGCCAGATAAACTAACTTAGCAGAAGATACCAGTCTGTAAAATAACAGTTAAATAGAAGCTGAAAAAAAATTGCATGAGACTCCAAAAAACGCCATTACTCTTTTTAGCGGTTTTCTTGTTTATGAGCACCGGAGCCGGTGCCCAGACAAAGAATACTTTTTTATTATCCAATCCTGAAGGCGAAGGTGTTTCTTCAAAAAGCATCCTGCATTTCCTGGAGGCTGCCGAAAAAAGCAAAAACGAATTACACAGCCTCATGTTTCTCCGGCACGGAAAGTTAATTGCGGAGGGATGGTGGGATCCTTATTCACCGGAGTTGAAGCACTCCATGTATTCCGCCAGCAAAAGTTTTACTGCAACGGCTGTGGGTTTTGCCGTAAGCGAAAAAAGACTGAGCCTGGACGATAAAGTCATTTCCTTTTTCCCCGGCGATCTGCCGGATAGCATCAGCCCAAACCTTTCAGCGCTCACTGTGAAGAACCTGCTTACAATGTCCGTGGGTCAGAAACCAGAAGCAACTTACGCAGTAGTCCCGAAAGACAGCAATTGGGTGAAAGGCTTTCTGGCATGGCCCATATTATATCCACCCGGCACTCATTTTCTTTACAATACCCTGGCGAGTTTTATGCTCTCAGCCATCGTTCAGAAAGTGACAGGTGAAAAACTCATCGATTATCTCCGGCCAAGGTTATTTGAACCTTTGGGAATCGAGGGCGAAGATTGGGAATCAAGTCCACAAGGTATCAATACAGGGGGTTGGGGTCTTAGAATAAAAACGGAGGACATGGCGAAATTCGGGGAACTTTTCCTTCAAAAGGGGAAGTGGAGAGGCAGACAAATATTACCTGCAGGCTGGGTAGAGGAAGCCAGCAGGGAAAGGATCATCCAAAACCCCGACAAGCCGCAATCACAAAGAGATTCCAGCGACTGGGAACAGGGTTATTGTTACCAGATGTGGCGATGCAGGCACGGAGCTTATCGCGCAGACGGCGCATATGGTCAGTTTATTGTTATTATGCCTGACCAGGATGCGGTGATTGCGATTACAGCTGAAACACCTGACATGCAGGATGAGTTAAACCTTGTTTGGAAATATTTATTGCCGTTCATGCATCAGGGAAAATTGCCTCCGGACAAAAGAGACGAGGAGCTTCTTCAAAAAAAACTTACCCGGCTTTCCCTTCCCAAACCTCCGGGAACGGATTTTCCGGGCAGCGAAAAAACGATTTCGGGGAAAAGCTTTTCAATAGAACCAAATCAGCGGCATATAAACAATATGTCTTTTTTATTTACAAACCGCCATTGCCTGCTCACCACAAAAATAGACACAGCCATTTATAAAATATCTTTCGGATTAGGTAAATGGGAAAAAGGAGAAACGGCGAAACCGGTTCCAGGCCTCTTTAGTAGTAAAAGTTTTGATCTTTTGCCATTCACTTTTTCAAAAGTTGCAGGTATTTATCGATGGATAGATGCAAATACACTTGAGTTGACGCTTCGATACATTGAAAGTCCTCATACCGAGACCAGCATTTGTCATTTTGATCAGGGCAAAATTTCGGTCACGATTCAGAATAGTAATGATTTTGGGCACAGAAAAACCGTTCTGTCAGGGATACAAAACTAAAATTAAGGGCATACGAAGGTCTTTTTATTACTGAAAATCACTAAACAAATTTTATGCGATTTAGAAAAAAGGTATTGGGTAAGGTGATACTCACACTGATCGTTTGGCTTGGCAATTCGTTCCTTTACGCGCAAACCGTTAACCCCAAATACGATAAGGCTTTATCCGATTCCCTGGGCTCGGATGATTATGGAATGAAAATGTACGTGCTGGTGATCCTTAAATCGGGTCCGGTAAAAGTTGCTAAAGCACAAAACGACAGCCTTATTGCCGGGCATATTCGAAACATCCATCGCCTGGCAGGTCTTGGAAAGCTGGTATTGGCAGGACCGCTAAAAGAGAATGATAAGGAGTACAGGGGAATATTTATTCTGAACGTAACGACTGTTGAGGAAGCCGCAGCCTTGATGCAAACAGATCCTACCATCCGGGCGAAAGTCCAGGAAGTCGATCTTTATCAATGGTATGGGTCGGCCGCTTTGCCTGTGTACATGCCAACGTCAGAAAAGCTCGGGAAAATGCATTATTGAGGAATATTTACTAATGCAGCACCAATGTATATTTTGTAAATTGCACTCTCATCCGAATAAATACAAATTATGGAAGTGCAAGAACTTTTTGTAAAAATGGCTTTGACCAGCTGGTACGATCAACTGAACCGGTCAGGCAAATTATTTGATTCCCTTACTGATGGTGAACTCGAACAGCATGTTGCCCCGAACCGGAATACCGGAAAATATTTGATGGGTCATCTCACTGCGGTTCACGATGGGATGATTCCCTTACTCGGCCTTGGAGAAAAGCTGTACCCCGAATTGGAACTGCCATTTATCAAAAGCCCGGATTCCGCGCAAACAAACGGAATGAAGATTTCAGAATTAAGAGCTTCCTGGGCCAAAGTGAACCAAACGCTTTCCTCTAAGTTCGAGGATATGTCCACCGAAGAATGGTTTGACCGTCATAATTCCGTTTCGCCGGAAGACTTCATAAAAGAACCACACAGGAATAAACTAAATGTATTGTTGAGCAGGACCAATCATTTGTCCTACCACCGGGGTCAATTGATCTTCTTACAAAAAAAATAAACCTCCCGGCTTTTAATCTTCTGGTCTGCACATCATGGTCCGCCTTTATGTTTATCCAATTACAGATCAAATTGAATTGATCCCTCATTTCGTTAATCTGTTTTTCAATTCTTTTCATATGAACCGGAAACTCAATTTTTTTCTTCTTTTCTTATTGATCTTTACCGGCAATCTTTCAGCCCAAAAAAAAATCAGCCTCTCCTCTCCGGATAAGAAAATTATATTTGTATTTAACCTTGCAGCAGGTCATCCGGAATATGCTGTCCGGTTCAAAGACCGGATACTCATTGAGCACAGCGCCATCAGCATTTCATTTGAAGACAAGGATGAATGGGGTAAAGACCTTGCTGAAGATCGCCCGGTATACACTGACGGAGAAGATAGCTATGATCTGCCCGCAGGAAAGACGAATAAGGTGCATGATTATTATAAAGAAGTGCGCATCCCATTGCGCGAACGAAGCGACAAAAAAAGACTGATCATTTTACAAGTAAGGGCTTTTGACGATGGTTTTGCATTTCGATATGAATTTCCCGCGCAGGATAACTGGACCGCATATACAATGACCAATGAAAACACCAATTTTAACCTTATAGGTAATCCTAAGGCCAGGGTCGCTTTCCTGGAAAATTTCACCACTTCCCACGAGCACCGATACGATATCTTACCGTTGAACGAGATTAAAGATGATACCCTGATGGACATGCCGGCATTATTTGAATTTCCGGGGAAAATATACATGGCCATTACGGAAGCCAACCTGGTCAACTACGCGGGCATGTCCCTCATTAAACGCAAGGGCATCCTGATGGGCCAGCTTAGTCCGTTGCCCGGACAAACCGCGGTCAAAGTGAAAGCGCTATTGCCGCACCATAGTCCCTGGCGGGTAATGATGATCAGCGACCGCATCGGCGCGCTGATTGAATCCAACATCCTGACCAACCTGGCCGAACCCTGCAGAATAAAAGATCTATCATGGCTAAAGCCCGGGAAAGCTACATTTCACTGGTGGAACGGAGATGTGCTGCCCGACACCACGTTTGAAGCCGGAATTAATTTTAATTTCAATAAATATTATATTGATTTTGCTTCCCGGAACGGCATTGAATACCACACCATCATCGGGAACCGCGGTGTTGCATGGTATCAGAACGACGGAATGGAATACCAGCCGGGGCCGAATACGGATGTCACCAAACCCAGGCCCACACTGGATATCCAGGCCATTTGCGAATATGCTAAAAGCAAGGACGTAGGCATCCGGTTTTGGGTTCACTGGCAGGCGCTTTATCCAAGGCTGGATTCAGCATTCGCATTATTTCAAAAATGGGGGGTGAAAGGAATGATGGTGGATTTTATGGACCGGGACGACCAGGAAATGGTTAAGATTCAGGAAGAGATCCTTCAAAAAGCTGCCGCACATCATCTCGAGATCCAGTTTCACGGGGCGTATAAGCCAACCGGCCTTGATCGCACGTATCCAAATGAATCCACGCGCGAGGGAACACTGAATTATGAAAACGATAAATGGGGAAACCTGATTACGCCGGATGACGATATTGAAATTCCCTTCACCAGGGCACTGGCAGGACCCACCGATTACCATCTGGGTGGATTCAGGGCGGAGCCGGCCTCCCGATTCAAAGTACAGGTTAGCCGCCCTCACGTGCTTGGCACCCGCTGCCATATGCTGGCAATGTATGTGATCCTGGAAAATCATTTGTCCATGGTCTGCGACGAACCCGAAGCATACGAAGGCCAGGACGGATTTGACTTTTTAAGAAAGGTGCCGACAGTATGGGATCAAACCGTAGTGCCTGGTGCTGAGGTGGGTGAATGGGTGACTATAGCCAGGCGAAAAGCTGGGAATTGGTATATTGGAAC
>JANWIY010000032.1 GCA_025449645.1 Chitinophagaceae bacterium
CTTTAATCCGAAAAAAGATGCCGGATTTATTCCGCTTATAAAGTTTTCATTTGCAAATGCTTATGAGCACCAGTCCGGGAAGGTGTTTCCGGTTTTGGGAAGAATGTGCAAAAGTTGGGAAAATATTGGGTTAGCTGACTTCCTTTTGAAGCTGCCGGACACATAGGGAAACAACGGTCTCCACCTGCTTCACCAGATGGGATACCTGGTCCAGGTTCTGCTGCGATTTTGCATTTGCTTCCAGCTTGCGTATATCGTCGTGAATAGCTTTAATGCCCATGGAGTCGACCGTGGATTTTAGTTTATGGGCCATTTTCGACACCTGTTCCCAGTTTTTAGCCTGGGCGGCATCCACCAGTTCCTGAACATTCAATGGAACCGTGTCAATAAATAAAAGGATCATTTTTTTTATAAAGGCGGCGTCTCCTCCGGAAACAGACCGGATCATGGCCAGGTCGTACAGGTCGCGTCCGGGAAGATGGGTAGGCTGTTCTTTTTTCTTCTTTGCATTGCTGAGAATGGCATTTAATAATAAT
The DNA here is from genome assembly GCA_025449645.1 of Chitinophagaceae bacterium. Classification (GTDB taxonomy): domain Bacteria; phylum Bacteroidota; class Bacteroidia; order Chitinophagales; family Chitinophagaceae; genus Puia. Next base: position 537 of record JANWIY010000032.1, read on the forward strand.
GCTTCGTCAAAGGGCTTGGCCAGGAAATCATCCATGCCGGCCTTCTGGTATTTTAGTAAATCCTCGGCCTGGCAATTTGCTGTGAGGGCAATGATGGGCGTGGCGGACATCACAGGATCGGGCAGCCTCCGGATCTCTTCTGTGGCTTCTATGCCATCCATTTCAGGCATCTGGACATCCATTAATATACAATCAAAAAACTGGCGCTTTAGCCAGTCCAACGCTTCTGAGCCGTTGTTTGCAATCACTACAGAAGCCCCGCTTGATTCCAGGATATGGCGCGTCAGGTGTTGGTTCAACACAACATCCTCGGCAACCAGTATGGTTTTCCCGTACAGCCGCTTATCTGTCCTGGTTCTTTGCATAAGTGATTCTTCTTGCTTAAGCCGCGCTCCGTATAAGATTACTTGCTCTTGAGCTCACCGTTCTGTATCATCCGGTAAATGGTGGATTTCCCTATGTCCAGCTTACGCGCTACCAGCAGTACATCCTTATCGTATTTATCGAGATAGTGCTGTATGATCTGGCTCTCGAACTCTTTTAAGGTCGTCTCGCGGTTCAGCAGGTCACTGATGCTTGTGGAGGCATTCAGGGTTATATGTTCGGGAAGGATCAGCTCTTCGTCACTCATCACTACGGCCAGCTCCATTATGGATTTCAACTCCCGCACATTACCCGGAAAGGGATAGGAAGTAAGCTTTTGCTGAGCCTCCGGCGTGAGCGTCTTCCTGTTTATTTTATTCTCTTTACAAAAATGATCAACAAAATTCTTGGCCAGAACAGCGATGTCCGTTCCTCTTTCCCTCAGTGGAGGCAGCAGGATGGGCAAACCGACCAAACGGTAGTAAAGGTCCTCGCGGAATGTCTTATTCTTTACTTCTTCCAGCAGGTTCTTATGAGTGGCCACGATGATCCGTACATTGATCGGTAATACCGAATTGGCACCGATCCGGGTGATCTCCCTTTCCTGCAAAACGCGCAGCAGCTTGGCCTGCAGATTTATATCCAGCTCCCCGATCTCGTCGAGGAATAGTGTTCCTTTGTCTGCTTCCTCAAACTTTCCGATCCGCCGGGTTACTGCCCCGGTAAAGGATCCTTTTTCGTGACCGAACAATTCACTTTCGAGCAGTTCTTTTGGAATGGCAGCCACATTTACCGCAACAAAGGGTTGTTTATGCCTTTCTGAATTATAATGAATGGCTTTGGCCACCAATTCTTTTCCGGATCCCGTTTCACCGGTTACCGAAACTGTAATATTTGTTTTGGATGCTTTTTCAATGAGGGCGAAAACCTTTTCCATTGGTTCGCTCTTGCCAATAATGATCTGGGAGAAATCATATTTGCGGCCCACCTGGTTTTTCAGGGATTCAACTTCTTCTTTCAGGTTCCTGATCTCCCGCAGGTGCAGGATACTGTTCCAGAGGCGGTCCTTTGTATCATCATCTTTTACAATATAATCGAATGCCCCGTTTTTGAGGAGATTGATTGCAGTGGCTACATCTTCCTGGCCGGAAATGATAATGACCCGGATATCCGGATTGAATTCCTTAATCTTTCCAAGCACTTCGGCGCCATCACTCCCAGGTAAGGAATAATCGAGCGTGACCACATCGGGCTGCTCATGGAGCTTGGCGAAGAAATCAGCAGGTGATTCAAATCGTTTAACTTCATACTCCGGATTCAGGGAAAGATAATGCTCCAGCATAGAGCCATACCACAAATCATCTTCAACAATGAACACTTTAAACGATTGGGGGTTCTTCATATTTCGGATTATATCGGATTGTATAGATGTATAACGGAAAAACAGCCCGAATAATATTCCGGATTTAAGAAAGTTTCCTGATTTTGAATACCTTTTAAGTCATATATGAATCAAAACGAAGTCTTTAGCAAACTTTACCAAAAACTCAATCCCCGCCAGAAGCTGGCCGTGGATACCCTGGAGGGCCCGGTAATGGTGATCGCCGGTCCCGGTACGGGAAAAACGCAGATCCTGGGGGCCCGGATTGGTAAGATCCTTTTGGAAACGGATACGGACCCTGGAAATATTCTTTGCCTTACCTATACCGATGCCGGAGCCGTCGCCATGCGCCGGCGCCTGATTTCCTTTATTGGGCCCGATGCCTATAAAGTAAATATCCACACTTTCCACTCTTTCTGTAATGATATTATTCAGGACAATCTCTCCTATTTCGAAAAAACAGCGCTTGATCCCGTTTCGGTGCTGGAACAAATTCAATTTCTGAAGCAGCTCATTGATTCTTTTCCGAAAAATCATCCGCTAAAAAGGTTTCGGAGCGATGCTTATTATGAAGTGAAGAACCTGCGCTCACTTTTCAGCACCATGAAAAGGGAAGGTTGGACACCCGCTTTTATAGGTGAGAGGATTGATAAATACCTGGCCGACATACCAACCAGGGATAAATTCATCTACAAAATAAACGGAAAAGGGTTTAAGAAAGGTGATCCAAAACTAGTTGACCTGGATGAAGAATTGAGGCGCATGGACAAATTGCGTGCGGCTGCAAATGAGTTTGACCCTTTCCAGCAACTGATGCACAGTAAAAGCCGCTACGATTTTGACGACATGATCAACTGGGTGATCAAAGCCTTTTCTGAAAATGAGACCATGCTGCGCCGTTACCAGGAAAAATATCTGTATATCCTCGTGGACGAATACCAGGATACCAGCGGAACCCAAAACAAGCTGGTAGAATTACTGATCAGTTTCTGGGATAAGCCGAATGTATTTGTTGTAGGTGATGATGATCAAAGCATCTATCGTTTCCAGGGCGCAAGCATGGATAATATGCTTGATTTTGAAAAAAAGTATAAAAATGACCTTCTCACCGTTGTACTCACGGGAAATTACCGGTCCACTCAGCCCATACTCGATGTTTCGAAAACCCTGATCGACCGGAACTCAGAGCGTCTGATCAATAAAATGGAAGGGCTGAGTAAGCAGCTTCTTTCTTCCAATGATCGCGTTCAGCATCTCAGCCATCTTCCCCTAATCCGGGAATACGAAACAGAACGCGCAGAAATGATTGACATCGTTACACAGGTGGATCGGTTAATCTCCGGAGGCGTTTTACCGGGCAGGATTGCCATTATTTATAAAGAAAATAAATATGGCGAAGAACTGCTCTCTTATTTCAAACTTAAGAGACTACCGGTGTACAGTAAACGAAGTGCGAACATCCTGAATGATCCCTTAATCAGAAAGATCCTGCTGATCATCTCCTACCTGGCCACAGAACATGAGATTCCTTTCAGCGGAGATGAAATGCTCTTTGAAATCCTGCATGCTGAATGGTTCCATATCCCTGCAATCGAAATTGCAAATCTCACATCGGAAGTAGCGCAAAAACAATATACCCAACAAAAAACCTCGTTACGAAAATGCCTGCACGATAAAAGCAATCAGCCGCCCCCTGATCTTTTTTCCCAACCCGTGAATGCCCGGCTCGCGGCGGCAGGCCGCGTGCTCGAATCCCTGATCAGCAGGGTTTCCAATAATACACTGCAATCTTTGTTTGAATGTATTTTCCGGGAAACCGGTATCCTGAATGAGATCATGAATAGTCCTGAAAAACTGGAGAAGCTGAATGTTCTTACTGCATTTTTTGATTTCATAAAGGACGAAACGCGAAGAAACTCTTCCATGAATCTGAGGGAGCTGGTAACCCATCTGGAGCTGATGGATAGCGAGGATATCCCCCTTTCGCTCATAGAAGTGAGCGGCCGCGCGGATTCGGTCAATCTGCTTACAGTTCATGGTTCCAAGGGTCTGGAATTTGAATACGTGTTCATTGCGGGTTCAAATGCCCATTATTGGGAAAAGAAGAAAAAACCACCCACCGCTTTTCATTTTCCCGATACCCTTTTCCGTACCCGCGAAAATGAAATGGAAAATGAAGAGCTCAGAAGGCTTTTTTACGTTGCGCTGACCCGGGCGGAGGTCCATCTTTTCATTTCTTACAGCAGGTTCCACAAAGACGGAAAAGATGCCGAGCCTTCTGTTTTCATCGAAGAGATCCGTGCAGGTTTTGATCTCCCCGTAGAAAAACCGGTATTGTCCAGGCAGGCCGTCTCCGACTTCCAGGTGCTTTTGCTGCAGGGCGAACTCGCCCCCGAGATTGAAAGGATCGAATTCGATTTTGTGAACCGCCTGCTGGAAAATTTCCAGATGAACGTGACGGCACTCAATAATTTTCTTCATTGCCCCCTGGAATTCTATTACAAAAACCTTCTCAGAATTCCTTCTCCTAAAAATGAAAACACGGAATTTGGATCGGCTGTCCATCACGCCCTTGAGGCATTGTTCCGGAATATGCAGGAAAATGACGAACAATTTGCCGGAATTCCATTCTTTCTCTCCTCATTCGACTGGTATATGAACCGGCATCGTGAGAGTTTCACCTCAGGTCAGTTTGAGCGCCGGATGGAATACGGTCATATCGTATTGCCGGAATATTATAATAAATATGTTCATTCATGGAATAAGATCGTAAGTATTGAAAGAACGGTCCGCAATGTGGCTGTGCAGGGCGTTCCGCTGAAAGGCAAACTAGATAAACTTGAATTTGAAGGAAAACTGGTGAATGTCGTGGATTATAAAACCGGTAATCCTGAAAAAAGTAAATTAAGATTAGCGAGACCTTCAGACAAAGATCCTAACGGCGGCGATTACTGGCGTCAGGCAGTATTTTATAAATTATTGCTGGATCAGCAGGTACAGCGCGACTGGCAGGTGGTGAGCGCTGAGTTTGATTTCATTGAGCCCGACAATAAAAAAAAATTTCACAAGCAAAAACTCTTTATCAGTGCAGAGGATACGGCTATCGTTACCCGGCAAATCACGGATACCTGGGAAAGGATTAGAAATCACGATTTTTATACCGGCTGCGGTAAAGAAGATTGCCAATGGTGCCGCTTTGTAAAGACCAATCAGCTGGATATCGCTGCATACGCGGAGGAAGAGGAGGAACACAGCTCCTTATAAAATCATAAATCTGTATAAATCCCGTTGCTGTCAACTAAGTTTGCAGGCGATTCTTTATATGAAGACCTTTCTTTCCTTGCTCCTTATCGGGATCATCATAGTCCGGTTCTCCGGCTTTACCGGATGCGCAAACATTATCCCCCCAACGGGTGGGCCAAAAGATACCCTTCCTCCGGTTCTTGTAACTGCGAATCCGGGTGATCATTCTCTTCATTTCAGCGCCAAAAAAATTGTACTCACTTTCGATGAATATATTGATCTGAGGGACGTGCGCCAAAATCTCATCGTATCGCCTGTTCCGAGAATTCAGCCGAATGTAGAGTACAAACTGAAAACCATTACCATCCTTTTAAAAGATACTCTTCGTCCCAATACGACTTATGCCCTTAACTTCGGCAAGGCCGTCGTGGATAATCATGAAGGGAATGTACTGAAAAACTTTACCTATGTTTTTTCCACAGGCGATTATATAGATTCCATAAAATACAGCGGTAATGTGGTGATGGCGGGTACAGGCAAACCGGATAGCACACTCATTGTGATGCTGCATAATAAACTGGATGACTCCGCCGTAGTCAAAGAAAGGCCCCGCTATATCGCAAGGTTGGACAGCTCCGGAAATTACACTTTCTCAAATCTCAGACCTGGCTCTTATGCTTTGTACGCCCTCGATGATCAGTCCGGAAGCCATACCTATACCAGCAAGGCCCAGATTTTTGCATTCGCCGACAGTCCGGTGAACATCACGGAAAATGCTAAGGCTCCCGAATTATATGCCTACGCTGATACGAGCGGGCAGAAACCAGTTAAGAAGGCGCAGCAGAACGTGACGCCCACCAAGCCAAAAAAAGAAGAAAAGGACAAGCCCAAACACCTTTCTGTTTCAGGAAATATCCCGGGCGGCCTGCTCGACCTGCACAATCAGTTTGAATTCAGTTTCGCGGTTCCGTTAAAGAGCTTTGATTCCACTAAAGTAAGATTCACCACAGACAGCTTTGTAAATATAACCGGCTATCACTTTGTGGAAGATAGTCTGCGCAAAAAAGTAACACTGGTTTATACCTGGACTCCCAACACAAAATATCATCTGATCCTGAACAAGGAATTTGCAGAAGATACCCTGGGTGAAAAGTTGCTCAAAACAGATACCTTCTACTTTTCCACAAAAAAAGAGTCCGATTACGGAACCCTGCTGTTACGGTTCAGAAACCTGGACCTGAATCGTCACCCGGTGCTTCAGTTCGTCCAGAGTAATAAAGTGGTCTTTACCCATGTTTTTGGAAGATCGGTTCGATATAATGTTAAACTTTTTGATCCCGGAGAATATGACCTTCGCATACTCTATGATGATAACCAGAACGGAGTCTGGGATCCCGGAGATTTCTTCCAGCACCGGCAACCGGAAAAAGTGCAGCCCATCAGGCGCAAACTCAATGTGAAGGCTAACTGGGACAATGAAGTGGATATTACTTTGTAATTTTGCGGGATGCAATTCTCTTCAGCGCTTTTAGAGACTGCGGTCAATGAATTTGCCAAATTGCCGGGCATTGGAAGGAAAACCGCCCTCCGGCTGGTGCTGCATTTACTCAGGCAGGATCCTGCAGCCGCGCAGGGTTTTGGAGAAACCATTATGAGAATGCGCCAGGAGATCCGTTTCTGCCAACGCTGCCACAATGTGGCTGATGCGGATATCTGTTCCATCTGCGCCAATTCCATGCGGAGGCAGGACATGATTTGCGTAGTGGAAACCATCCGGGACGTCATTGCCATCGAAAGCACGCAGCAGTTCAGCGGCACCTATCATGTGCTCGGGGGAGTCATCTCTCCGCTCGACGGCATCGGACCGGAACAGCTTTTTATCGACTCCCTGATAGAACGGGTTCAAAAAGAAGGTGTAACAGAAATTATTTTTGCGCTTAATCCTAATATCCAGGGGGACACGACCATCTATTATATTCAGAAAAAACTTGCTTCCTTCCTGGTGAAAGTTACCACGATTGCCAGGGGTATCTCCTTTGGCGGAGAGTTGGAATATGCCGACGAAATGACCCTGGGCAGGTCCATCAGCAACCGCCTGCCGGTTGAGAATTATGTCTCGCACCGGTAAACGGCTGCCTTAAGAGTTTTGATATTTACGCGTTTATGATGTAATTTTGCAGCTCAACGGGCAGATTTGTTTATTGTTCGGCCTGAAGCCTTTAGGGGATTAACAGAACTAATAAACGCGGGGAAAGTCCTTATTTTACTTTACCTGCCGTTTAAGTCCTCCTCTTCAGCCTCAGGCACAATCAGCGCTCCGCCTTCAATTTTTAATATTTTACATTATGGAAAAAATTAAATCCGCATTGGATCGGCGAATTCTCATCATTGACGGCGCCATGGGAACCATGATCCAGCACTATAATCTTGACGAAGCGGGCTATCGCGGGGAACGATTCAAGGACTGGCCATCCGACGTGAAGGGAAATAACGACCTGCTCTCCCTCACAAGGCCGGATATTATTAAGGAAATCCATAAACAATACCTGGAGGCCGGGGCAGATATTATTGAAACAAACACATTCAGCAGTACGGCCATTGCCCAGACAGATTACAATATGCAGTCGCTGGCTTACGAATTAAATGTCGCTGCCGCAAAAATTGCACGTGAAGCAATCAATGAATTCACCATACTCCATCAACCATCAACCATCAACCATCAACAAACCACCGTCAACCGTCAACCGTCAACTGTCAACGAAAAATACATCGCCGGCGCCATCGGCCCGATGAACAAAACTCTTTCCCTATCCCCCGACGTAAACAACCCGGGATTTCGATCCGTGAGTTTTGACGAGGTTTCCGATGCCTATTATGAACAGGTGAGAGGTTTGGTGGAGGGCGGTGTGGATCTGCTTTTGATCGAAACTATTTTTGATACCCTCAACGCGAAAGCGGCCATCTTCGCCATCAAAAAATATTTCCGCGATACAAAAAAATCAGAACTGCCCGTGATGATCAGCGGAACCATCACGGATGCCAGCGGCAGAACCCTGAGCGGTCAGACGCTGGAGGCTTTTTATACTTCCATTGCACATGCAAGACCACTGAGTGTGGGCCTGAATTGCGCGCTGGGGGCGGCTGAAATGCGGCCGTATATTGAGGAACTGTCAGGCCTGGCCACCTGTTATACGTCCGCCTATCCCAATGCCGGCCTTCCTAATTCCATGGGCGCCTATGAAGAAGAACCGGAGGAGACCGCGCACTTCCTGGAAGAATGGGCGAGGGAAGGCTTTGTAAATATTGTCGGCGGTTGCTGCGGCACAACACCCGAGCACATCAGGCATATTGCAGAGAAAGTAAAAAAATTCCAGCCCAGGAAATTGCCGGAAGTGGAAGTGGCAGTCTAAATATTGCATCATGAGCGAAAAAATTATAATTAAACCACATCTCCGGCTGGCCGGACTGGAACCGCTCGTGGTGCGCCCGGAATCGAATTTTGTGAATATTGGTGAACGTACAAATATCACGGGTTCTAAAAAATTTGCGCGTCTTATCAGGGATAACAAATATGAAGAAGCGCTGAGCGTTGCCCGTCAACAGGTGGAAAACGGCGCGCAGGTGCTGGATGTAAATATGGATGATGCGCTGCTGGATGGAGAGAAAGCCATGACCACTTTTCTAAACCTGATCCAGAGCGAACCGGATATCGCGAAGATCCCGATCATGATAGATTCATCCAAATTCAAAATCATTGAAGCGGGACTTAAATGTGTGCAGGGCAAATGCATCGTCAACTCTATTTCCATGAAGGAAGGAGAGGAAAAATTTATTGAACAGGCCATCATCTGCAAGAGCTTCGGATCGGCGGTAGTTGTGATGGCATTTGATGAAAAAGGGCAAGCGGACACCCGCGAGCGAAAAATACAGATCTCGGACCGCGCTTATGAAATACTCACAGAACAACTGGATTTCGATCCGCAGGACATTATTTTCGATCTCAACATATTCGCTATCGCCACCGGTTTGGAAGAACACAATAATTACGCCGTTGATTTTATCGAAGCTGCCAAAGAAGTAAAAAAGCGCCATCCACTGGTTAAACTTAGCGGCGGTGTCAGCAACCTCTCGTTCTCATTTCGTGGGAATGAGCCCGTGCGGGAAGCCATGCACAGCGTATTCCTTTATTATGCAATCCGTGCAGGTCTGGATATGGGTATTGTAAACGCGGGCCAACTGGTCATCTACGATGAAATTGAACCCGGCCTCAGAGATCTTTGCGAAGATGTTATCCTCAACCGGAACAACGATAATAATGAAGCCACAGAAAAACTGCTTGCCTATGCAGAAACGGTGAAGAGAAAAGGCAGGGAAGAAAAGAAAGATGAAAGCTGGCGGAAAACATCCGTGGAAGAAAGATTAAAACATGCGCTGATCAACGGGATCACGGATTATATAGAAGCGGATACGGAAGAAGCCCGGCAGATTTATCCAAAGCCCCTGGATGTGATAGAAGGCCCGCTAATGGCAGGTATGAATGTTGTGGGCGATCTCTTCGGGAGCGGAAAAATGTTTCTTCCCCAGGTAGTAAAAAGTGCGCGAGTGATGAAAAAATCCGTTGCTGTGCTTACGCCTTATATTGAACAGGAAAAACTGGACAAATTCAATCTCCGTCAGGCATCAAATTCAACTGGAGAAGAGGAAGAACAGAAAGGTCCTGCTAAAATATTACTGGCAACCGTAAAAGGGGACGTGCACGATATCGGAAAAAATATTGTTGGCGTGGTGCTGGGATGCAATGGCTATGATATCATAGACCTCGGCGTTATGGTGTCGGCAGACAGGATACTGGAAACAGCAATAAAAGAAAAAGTGGACATACTGGGATTGAGCGGATTGATCACACCGTCGCTCGACGAAATGGTGCATGTGGCAAAGGAAATGAAAAGACGAAATTTTAAATTGCCCCTCATGATCGGTGGCGCCACCACTTCTCGCCTGCATACAGCCATACGCATTGCACCGGAATATGCACACGGCGTGGTTCATGTACTGGACGCTTCACGGAGTGTTACGGTTGCAGGCTCGCTTTTAAATGAAATCCAGAAACCGGGCTTTCTTTCAAGCCTTGACGTGGAATATCAGAAACTCAAAACCGATTTCAGCAATAAGAAATCCGCAAAACAATTGCTTTCTTTCAAAGAAGCGCAGGCAAATAAAACAAAGATTCACTGGGCCTCTTTCGAACCCACAAAACCTGCCTTTAGCGGAGTAAAAATTTTTGAAGACCCTGAACTGGAAGAGATCGCAGGCTATATCGATTGGCAGCCATTTTTCATTGCCTGGGAAATTCATGGAAAATTTCCGCAATTGTTATCAGATGAAAAGATCGGGGAAGCTGCCACTAAATTATATGCGGATGCCCGCGGCCTGCTCAAAAAAATCATCAGCGAAAAATGGCTCCAGCCAAGGGGAACGATTGGAATCTGGCCGGCAAATGCCACAGGCTCCGATACCGTAACCATTCATCCTTCATCAAATGGCCTGGCAGTGCATCTCGAATTTCTTCGTCAGCAATCTAAAAAAACTGCAGGTCAGGCAAATATTTCCCTGGCGGATTTCATCGCGCCGGCAGAGTCAGGGAAACAGGATTATATCGGCGCCTTCAGTGTAACCATGCAGGGTATCGAAAAACATATTGAAAGATTCATGGCCGACCAGGATGATTACAACAAAATTATTTTACAGGCCCTGGGCGACCGGCTTGCAGAAGCATTTGCAGAAATGCTGCATAAAAAAGTAAGGACCTGCTTTTGGGGTTACGAGAAAGAAGAAAACCTAAGCAATGAACAACTCATAAAAGAAGAATATAAAGGCATCCGCCCGGCGCCAGGCTATCCGGCATGCCCGGATCATACGGAGAAGTATAAATTGTTCGAACTGCTGGGCGGTGAAAAAAATACCGGCATCATGCTCACGGAATCCCTGGCCATGTATCCGGCTTCATCCGTTTGCGGATGGTATTTCGCCAATCCGGAAAGCAAGTATTTCGGAATTGGGAAAATCAATAAGGACCAGGTGACGGACTACGCCGGGAGGAAACAGATGGAGATCGCTGATGTTGAACGCTGGCTCAGGCCGGTGCTGGATTATGACGCATGAGCCTTATTGAAACAAACGAGCAGGAATGGCCGCGACCGGCAGATAAATATCCTGTCAATCGGGTTTTCAAACCCGCGTTTTGTATGTAGCTTTGCGACTATTTAAAAAACCCGGATTAAATTTTTTATGATCAAACGAAAAAGCAGGACGGGCTTGATGATCATGCTGGTGATAGTGATTCCTGTTTTCAGCATCGCTCAGACGGAGTCCAAAGAAAGAAAAGGAGAATTTTATTTTTCCTGGGGCTATAATACCGAATGGTATACGCACAGCAACGTTCGTATAGATCAACCCGAGCTGGGCAATGATTTTACTTTCAGGGATATCTCGGGTCATGACCACCGCGGTTGGGACGAACAGCTTTTTACAAAAGCATTGACAATTCCCCAGTACAACTATCGGTTGGGATATATTTTCAACAAGAAAAAACAACTTGGATTTGAGATCAATTTCGACCACACGAAATTCCTTTTCGGAGATGATCAATGGGTGCATGTTGTAGGGAAGATAAATAATAAGGCTTATGACGGGAATTTGCTTTTTAGGGTTAACGGCACGGCAGACAGCAGCTCGTATTACTATTTAAACAACGGAGCGAATTTTTTACTTTTCAATATTGTGAAACGCTGGCACTTGCTGGCCAATAAAAAAAGGACCGTTCAGGTTGACGGATTTGGTAAAGCGGGTATCGGCCCCGTGATTCCGCATGTTGAAAATAAATTTTTTGACCAGCCGAAAAATGATCCGCATTTCCAGATGGGTGGCTGGAATATCGGCGCTGAAGGCGCAATCCGGGCCACTTTCTTCAAATACATTTATCTGGAATATACCAACAAGCTGGACTATGCCCGGTACTCCGGTCTGAAAATTTATGAGGGAACAGCAAGGCAGGCATTCGGGACCTATGAAATGATGCTTAACCTTGGACTCAGCTTTCCGGTAGGAAGAAAAATAAATTAGCGGGAATCATTTCTCCAGCAGCCACCAGAATGGCTTTTGCTTTTTTTCTAATTCGTAATTTTTGGAGATATAGCTTTTGATATGTTCCATCGCTTCATCAATATCATCCGTAAACATAACAAGGGTAAGATCCTCTTCGGAAATAGTACCTTCTCTTTTCATTAGTTCAATCGTATCCATAAGCGGCCGGTAAAAATCGGTCCCGAAGAGTACCATTGGAAACTGTGTGATGGATTTGGTTTGAATGAGCGTGAGTGTGCTGAAAAACTCATCCATGGTCCCGAAACCTCCCGGCATGACGATAAAGGCATAGGAATATTTAAGCATCATTCCCTTGCGGATAAAAAAATAGTCAAACTCGATCCATTTGTGCATATACCGGTTGGGCAGTTGCTCAAACGGAAGCCTGATATTGCAACCCACCGAAGCGCCGCCATGCTCAAAAGCCCCGCGGTTGGCGGCTTCCATGATTCCCGGCCCGCCTCCAGTCATGACTGTAAACCCTATGCCGGCAATCCTTTTCCCGAATTCCCTGGCAGAAGCATAATATGGACTATCCTCTTTAAATCTCGCCGAACCAAAAACCGTAATACAGGGTCCCACAAAATACAGGGCCCGGTTTCCTTTGATGATTTGCCAAAAAACCTTAAAAGCAAAACGAAGTTCAAATCCACGACTTTGAGGGCCTTCGAGGTAGAGGGGCAGTTTGGAGGAAATAACAGGCTGGTCTTCAGTTATGGCCATGAATTATCATTAGTTGACAAAGATTTAAATTGCAGGTCGAATTTAATACAAATCATCATATGTCATCCCTCCGCATTGTCAGTTATAATGTTAATGGAATCCGCGCTGCCATGAAAAAAGGATTGGTGGATTGGATAAAAACAAATCCTGCAGATATCATCTGCATTCAGGAAACCAAAGCAAGCAAAGACAACGTGGCCCACGAAGAAATTACCTGTCTGGGTTATCATGATTATTGGTTCAGCGCACAAAAAAAAGGATACAGCGGCGTGGCCGTATTTACAAAAATACTGCCTGATCATGTGGTTTACGGAACCGGTCATCAGGTGAGCGACGAAGAAGGCAGAGTGGTTCAAATGGATTTTGGAGATATCCGGCTCATTAACGCTTATTTCCCTTCTGGCACTTCGGGCGAAGAACGACAGGGATTTAAATACAAATGGCTCGACGAGTTTTTCATTTACCTTGCAGAACTCAAAAAATCACATCCCAAATTAATCCTCTGCGGCGATTACAATATCGCGCACAGGGAAATTGATATTCATGATCCGAAAGGCAACAAAAATTCTTCTGGTTTTTTGCCGGCAGAAAGAGCCTGGATGGATTCTTTTCTGGAAAGCGGGTGGACTGACAGTTTCCGGAAATTAAATTCCGAACCTCACCGATATAGCTGGTGGAGTCAGCGCTTTCCTTCTGTGCGCCTGAATAATAAAGGCTGGAGAATTGATTACATCAATGTAACCAATAACCTCGCAGGCAAAATACTGAAAGCGGATATTTATCCTGATGTGAAACAAAGCGACCATTGCCCCGTTTACCTTGAGCTGAAAAAATAAATTTCCCTATATTATTTGCAGTTATAAACAAAAGTGAAATAACTGTCATAATGAACGTGGAATGCGATTCTCCCTGTGCAATACTTGTGAAAAAGAATTAACAATGCAAGTCCGGAAGGAAAAATAGCCTACCTTCCGCTACATTCCTGACATGTAAAAATATTAGTTTGGAATTCCAGAACCCGCTATGGGCAGGGATTCCAGGGTCAGGCGCAACATCAGAAAAAAAACTGGCCTCTTATTATGCCCTGAAACCCTTATCCGTCCTGAATTTATACGTTTTCTATATTTTCAAAAAAGTTTTGCCTGATATAAAAAGCAGGTATATTTGTCGCGTATAAAAAATTTACACTATGAACAAAGCTGAATTAATTGCAAAGATTGCCGATGACGCAGGCATTACCAAAACACAGGCGAATGAATCCCTGGATTCATTTGTTGAAGCAGTAGCAAAAACATTGAAAGGTGGCGGGAAAGTTACACTGGTAGGATTTGGAACATTTTCTGTTTCGAAAAGAGCTGCCCGTAATGGACGGAACCCCCAGACGGGCGCTGTCATAAAGATCAAAGCGAAAAAAGTCGCAAAATTTAAAGCGGGTAAGGAATTGTCTGCTAAATTATAATGCTGCTCCTAATCAATGCATCTAAGGCTCCGGGCATTATTGTTTGTCAAATGACCGGAGCTTTTGTATTTTCCGCACATTCACCATTTTAATATCATCGTATGGGTAAAGGAGACAAAAAATCAAAAAAGGGTAAAATTTTCAAGGGCTCATTTGGAAAAAGCAGGCCGAGGAAAGTAGTGAAGAAGAAAAATAAGTAATTAGTCTGAATGAATCGTTGATGGTATATGGTTGATGGTTGATGGATTTCAGTTGTAAATTCACACATAAAGTCCATCAACCATCAACCATATACCATCAACCTTCTAAGGCGCCAGCCTCTCCACCACCCACCCCCCATCTCCCTGAAGTGTATACAACAGGCGGTCGTGAAGGCGGTCAGGCCGGCCCTGCCAGAATTCAATAGTTACAGGCTTAACCAGGTATCCGCCCCAGTGCGGCGGGCGCGGGATTTCGGAATTTCCAAATTTTGATTCAAGGGCAGCAGCCTGGTCCGTTAGCCATTTGCTGCTTTCGATCACTTCACTTTGCGGAGATGCCCAAGCGCCTATCCTGCTTCCCGCGGGCCGGGTTTTGAAATAATCGTCGCTGTCTTTTTCGCTCAGTTTTTCCACCAGCCCTGTGATCCTGACCTGCCGTTCAAGGGCCTTCCAGAAAAAAACCAGGCAGGCGCGCGGGTTTTCTTCCAGCTGCAGACCTTTGAAACTTTTGTAATTGGTGAAGAAGTGAAATCCTTTTGAATGATATCCTTTAAGTAAAACAATGCGTGCAGAGGGAAGCCCATCGGCAGATGCTGTTGCCAGGGTCATGGCATTCACCTCATCTATTTCACTATTCAGCGCCTCATTCCACCACAGGTCAAATTGTTGAATAGCATTTTCATGTACGTTTTCTTCACTAAGTTTTTTTGACGAATAATCTTTCCTGACAATGTCAATTGAATGCATTTGGTAAAAGTAAAAATTAAAAAGTAAAAAGTAAAAATTGGTTGCCTTCTTCAATAGGCCATCCATTTTTACTTTTTACTTGTTAATTTTTACTTTTCAAATAATCGTCTCTTCCGGAGGAGGCTTCTTATCCGGATATGAGCGGGAAAGAATGGCTTCCATTTCGCTGATGCGGCGCAACTGGCTCTCCATTTTTTTGTGTTGCTCCGTTGCGTCCTGCAGGTCACGGTTCAATTCCTCGAGGAACATTGTTTTTTTCTGGTATTGCTGACGTTGAAAATTGGCTTCTTTGAGTTTGTCTTCCGTATCTGCCAGAATGCGGCTCAGGCGCTGGTTTTCATCGAACAGGGCCATTTGTTTTCCTTTCACTTCATCATATTCCCGCGTAAGCTTGAAATAGGATTCCTGCAACTGCTCAAATTCAATTCGCTTGCTGTGTGGTTGGTCGAGATAATTTTCCAGCTTCCGGAGCTTTTCCTGCATCATGCTGAAATCTGTAAACGCTTTGTCCATCCGCTCATTCATTTCCAGAACAAGCCGCTGCTCCTGCATGATGCGGTGAATCTCAGCGTCTTTTTCCGAAAGCTGCCTGTTAAGCGAAGAAATTTGTTCATTCAGCGCAAAATGATGCTGCTGAAGATCCTGGAATTTCTTTTCCGATTCTTTCAGCATCTGGATCTGTTGCAATAACCTGTTGATTTGCTGATTGTGCTCAACGAGATTGTCCTGGGCAAATTTCAGTTGGTTCAGATATTCGTCGGATGAAGTGGGCGGTTTAACCAGGGCCTCCGTTTTCGTGTATTTTTCTCTGAGGTCCGCTAGTTTGGTCCGGAGCTCTTCCGTTTCCAGGTCAAGGATTTTTTCATTCTCCTCCGATTCGGCCAGGCGGTCCCGCAGTTGTTGCAGGGTTCGTTCCTGGACCTCCATATCATTGTAATATTTGAGCTTCCAGTTATCATTGTCGTTGATTCCCTCCTCTTCAGGACGTTGAATTCTAATTGACCCTTTGGAACTCCAGAAATAGTGCAGTGTGAAGCCGAGAATGAGCGCTCCCAGGAGAAAAATAATGATTTCGGGCATTCTGACGGTTAAGGTATAACCAAGTATCAGGGGTAATGTCTTCATATAGTTCCGGGCTGAATGCGATAATTTTCCCGAGGACAGGAGTTATTGCTTTTGATGGGATATGGGACTATGGGGAAGGAGGAAAACCGTAAATTCCGCAGATTTTCACTTGCCCAAAATAGGGATATCCCTGCATAAATACAAGCTGGGCTTGAATTTAAAGTATAAATACGCATTTTTCAGCCGCTTACCAGGGTTCCTACCTGGTCGCCGGTTACTACTCTTTTGAGGTTTCCGGCATTATTCATATCGAAGACGATAATGGGCAGGTTGTTTTCCATGCAAAGGGTGAAAGCGGTCATATCCATTACTTTCAGATTACCGGAAATGCATTCCTGGTATGTGATGCTGCTATATTTCCTGGCGCCCGGGTCCTTTTCCGGATCCGCCGTATAGATCCCGTCAACACGGGTGCCTTTCAGAATGACGTCGGCCGTAATTTCGATCGCACGAAGGGAACCGGCGGTATCCGTAGTAAAATAAGGGTTCCCTGTGCCGGCACCGAAGATCACTACCCTACCTTTTTCCAGATGCCGGATTGCGCGGCGTCTGATATAGGGTTCAGCGATCTGTTCCATTTTAATGGCACTCTGGAGCCGGGTATAAACGCCGATTTTTTCCAATCCAGCCTGCACGGCCATGCCATTGATCACCGTGGCAAGCATGCCCATATAGTCACCATGTGCCCTTTCAATGCCCGTCTCCTTCTCATTCATCCCGCGGTATATATTGCCTCCTCCGATCACTATCGCCACTTGTACCCCCAATTCCACAACGCCCCTGATATCTTCAGCATATTGGGCGATCACTCCATTATCGAAACCAAAACTCTTATCTCCCATCAGGGACTCTCCAGAC
>JANWIY010000033.1 GCA_025449645.1 Chitinophagaceae bacterium
ACCTGCATTGGTAATGGTCATCCAGGGACTGGCAGCCCAAACCAGTTTAAAAAAAGCCGGAAGATTTCGAAGGGCTTTCAGCCGGTCTTTCCAGCTTGGCTTGAGTTGATTGGAGGCCATTGGTTGGATGCAAATCTACACCGTTAGTCAATGTGGAAATGTGAAAATGTGGAAATGTGAAAATGGACAATCTCTGGCCCTACAACACATAGGTTGGCAAACAGAATGAGATCTCATTTTTAAATTCTCGCATAAGTTCATTTTCACATTTCCACATTTTCACATTTCCCTCACCTCCCCGACATCGAAACCAGGTTCCAATCAGAGTATCCGGAAGATTTGTAAATAAGCTTTTGAGAACCGTGGTCGATGGTCGCATAATAGAAGGTATCCCCTTCCGCTGCCACTTCAAACAGATCAACGATCCAGCCATCATTTAATTTTGCACGCAATTCTTTCTGAAGATTCAGCGGAAGCTGGTTGGAAAGAAGAAAGCGGGTAACGGCAATAAGCTCAGACGTTGATTTATCATAATAGGCATACATGACCTGGTCGTCGAGACTGAAAGTTGCCTTGAAGCAGGTAGCCGTCTCGCTCCAGGAAACATCGGCCGCCTTTTTGAAATCTTGCTGAAAGGAAATGAGTGTTGCGCGGCTGATCTTTTCATCGCCGGAGGAAGCCAGGCTGATACTGCTGAATCCTAGAAGAAGGGTGAGTATCAGGAGATAGGTCTTTTTCATTTTGTTTGTTTTTCGATTATGATTAGAAGCGATTTTTACGCCTCAGGTTACACGGTTTCAAAATTCTTTCATCCATTATTAGTCGATCCAATGAAATGAAAGTTGCATGGCGAAGGAAAATATACTGTTAAATTGTTTTAACGAAATCCTGATAAGAAATAAATAATCAGTTATTCTCCTGCACGAACTGTGTATGTCAGTTGAATGCCTGATTATTATTCGCGTGAAAGAGAATTGATTATGAAAATGGTTCTGGCGAATGCCTTACAATTTCGATACAGTGCTGTTCGGTTTTGATTCAACAATTTGGTATCATCAAACAGTTTTTATTTTGTTTTGCTCAAAGAAATAAAAATATTGAATTCGCAGCTGAGATTTATCCAGACAGAGATTAAATAAAGGTTAATAGTGCATTTCACAGCATTCTCCCCATAAACGGATCGCTGTAACCATGTTTGCCTGTTTCTACACGACCGGCATATCTTTTTTCAAAAGATCCTCCTCCGCTTAGTCTCACGCTGAAGTCGTACCAGCCAAAGCTTTTGGAAAGATTCAGCAGGACAACGGCGCGGTCCCCTGCGATGCCGGATTTCTGAAGTATTTTTTCAATGGGATTGGCCTTATAAGCATTATCAGTAATTTCCACTGTCAGCTGCTGATCTCCGGTATTCAGCAGATTCAGTGCAATATTTCCGGTCAGCTTGTTTTTTGCACCGGACTTTATTTCATATTCGCAAAGCACTTCCATAGCAGGATCCGCCCCGTCTCCTGAAAATTCACGAAAGAATCCATTCGGCCCGTAAACACATAAATGATACTGATCATTTTCAAAGGCATCCAGGGCCCAGCTGTCTTCAATATGGTCGGCCCGTTTCACCGCATAGGCCCAGGTGCGGACAGATTCAAAACCGGCCGCATTATCTTCTTTTCTGTATTTGTCTGGTGCGTAAACCTGAAATGCTGACCCGCAAGCGGACTGCGCGAACACATCATCCATGGCTTCAAACCGGATATCAAAAGTTTTTTTATCGGTGTTCAGTCTGCCTTCAACATACAACTGATAAGGCAAAGCGCAGGACGGCCTGATCCCGTTTTCCTGCTTCGGCATATATGGAGACTTATAAAGGTCTTTTCTCATCAGGGCCGTTTCCGCGGGAGTAAGCAGCTTGAACTCCTTAGGCAATTCCCTGAATTGCGCCTTATGTATGCCTTCCAGAAAACTATCCTTATCGGGGAATGCGGGTGCACCCGCTTTTTCATTGTTGAACGGATGGAATACGGAGACGAAGTTGCCGCAAACCGTGCGCCGCCAGTCACTGATATTCGTTTCTTTGATTTGTTTGCCGGTTTTCCTGCTGAGAAATTCCTCGAGAAACTGAAGAGATGAGGTATGATCGAAAACCTCAGAATTGACAAAACCTCCCCTCGTCCATGGAGATGCAATCACTAACGGCACCCTATAACCGAGTCCTATAGAACTTTCCCGGGAATAATTACCTGGAAACCCATTTCTTTCTTTCTCCTGTTTGAAATCTACAAACTCAACGCGCGTGTCTATGCCGGATGAAACCTTGCCTGTTCCGGTTTTATGGGAATGAGGAGCAACAAACGGCGGTACGTGATCGAAATATCCGTCATTCTCATCATAGGTCAGGATGAAGATTGTTTTCTTCCAGACCTCAGGATTTTGTGTGAGGATATCAATCACCTCGGAAAGATACCAGGCACCATACCAGGGCGCAGAGGGATGATCTGAGAAGTTTTCCGGTGCCACGAGCCAGGAAACGGTGGGGAGCGAGCCCGTCTTTACGTCCTCCCTGAACTGATGCAAAATATCCCCCTTGGGCACCAGCATTTTCCTTTCAATACCATTATCATTATAAATTAGTTCAGTCAGCCGGTGAAAATCCGGATCGCCGGTATTCGTTGAGAGCCCTTTTTGATGCAGGCTTTTTTCGAGGGCGGTAAGCTTTTCATAAGCTTCCTCCGTATGGTTCTCCATTTCCTTTTTCAGGTCTGCCAAATCCTTTTGCTTTTCATCCAATTCTTTTTTCTTTGAAGCAAGAGAAGGGTCGGTGGCCGGCAGCGATTTCAATTTGTTTTGCAGTTCCTGGATTTCAGCTGGGAGGGAAGCTATTCTTTTCTGAATATAAGCCAGGTGGCGCGGATTCAAACGGGCATGATATTGTTCAAAAAACTCCAGGTTATTGTCGCCAAAATTGGAAAGCCATGCATCTTCTTCTCCTTCAAATCCAACGCCAACGCTCAAATCATTCTGATAAACCTTCCAGGAAATATCATTTTGTTCCAGCAATTCAGGAAAAGTTCTCCAGCTCAGGGCTTCAAAATCCATATCTTCATTCCAGACAAGGGCCCTGGAATTTTCATCCTGTTTATCCCGCGTGGTTCCGGTCCAGAAATAATTTCTGTTAGGACTTGTTCCGGTGAGTGAAGAACAAAAATGCTGATCGCAAACTGTGAACGCGTCAGCCAGCGCATAATAAAATGGAATGTCTCCCCGGTCATAAAAACCCATGGTGAGTGGCATCGTCGGATAATCCTGAGATCGTTTAACATTCAACCATTGGTCATATTTACCATCGTTGCGCGCATCTACCTGGTTCTGCCAACTATGGGGAAGGGAATGCATCCAGGTTGATCTGGTGTTTTTAATATCCAGGTGAAAAGGGGCATAAGTTTCGCCTGCCGCATTGGATTGCAACCAAACCGGATTTTTATCCGGCAGCGTAATGGCTCTGGGATCATTGAATCCGCGCACCCCGCGCAGAGTTCCAAAACAATGATCAAAAGAACGGTTCTCCTGCATGAGAAGAACCACATGCTCCGCATCAAGAAAGCTGCTGCCAGGAGCTGGATTAATAGCCATGGCCTTTTGAATGGAAGCCGGCATTACACTGAAGATTCCTGCTGCTCCCGATAATAAACCTGCCTTCTTTATAAACTCCCTGCGGGTTTCCATGATTCATTTCGTATTGTTGGGCAATAAATATAAATCAATTTCCTTTCCATGCCTCTTTGTAATATAATGAGAATACACAATGTCGTGTTCGGAGTACAGTAACATTCATCATAAAAATAATATCTTTACCGGCTCATTTGGACAAATCATTGTGCAGTAATTTTTTAAGAATGGAAATAAAAAAAATAAGTGCATTCAGTTTATTATTGCCGGTAATCTTTTTCAGCTCCGTATTCTCCCAGCAGCCTTCGATCCGGTCCGCTGCCGATACCATTTCAGAATTCCGACCTTCAGCAATCTTTTCTCCTCTCTTCTATACCTCCCCGGGAAATGAGCGGAATGCCTCAAATGGCGCACCCGGCGCTGGCTATTGGCAGAACAGGTGCGACTACCGGATAGATGCCGTACTGGATACAGTGCTGAATAAACTCTCAGCTTCCGATCAGATCACTTATACCAACAACAGTCATGATTCTCTGTCATTTTTATGGGTCCAGCTCGATCAGAATATCTACAAACCGGATGCGCGCTCAAATTTTACCAATGATTCAAGTGCCAGGGGCCATACCACAGGCTATACCATAGATGCAGTTTCTATTCAATACGGTAACCGTTTGGAAAACCCGGAATTTATAATTACAGATACCCGGATGCAGGTGCGGCTTGCACATAACCTGACACCCAGGGGAGGCCAGTTGAAATTGTTGATTCATTATCACTATACAGTTCCCGGACCAATCGGGAACCGCACAGATTATTTAGATACAAAAAACGGGAAGATCTATGAGATAGCGCAATGGTTTCCGCGCATGTGTGTGTATGACGAGCACGTTGGGTGGAATACGCTGCCATTTTTGGGAAGTGGCGAATTCTTTCTGGATTATGGAAATATCGATTATCGAATCACCGTTCCCTGGAATATGATCGTTGCCGGTTCCGGCCAGTTGATGAACCCCGGGGAAGTATTGACCTCGCTTCAGGTTCAAAGGCTGGAGGCAGCAAAAAACAGCGATCAGACCATGATGATCCGATCCCCGGAGGAAATAAATGATCCGCGATCAAGACCCAAACAAAGGGGCAGGCTGACATGGCATTTCAGCATGACCGGCACCCGCGATGTAGCTTTCGGAGCGAGCAGTTCTTATATATGGGATGCTGCCGCAGTGAACCTTCCCGGTGGTAAAAAATGTCTGGCCATGTCAGTCTATCCCATAGAGAGCGAAGGGCATGATGCCTGGGGGCGAGCCACAGAATACCTAAAGGCTTCGATAGAGTATTTTTCCAGGCAATGGTTCGTTTATCCTTACCCGGTAGCAGTGAATGAGGCAGGCCTTGCCGGCGGAATGGAATATCCCGGAATTGTATTTGACGGATGGAAAGACAAGGGCAAGGACCTTTTTGGAGTGACTACACACGAAATCGGGCATAACTGGTTCCCAATGATCGTGGGCACCGATGAACGGCGCTTTGCCTGGATGGATGAAGGGTTCAACACATTTATTGATGTCTATGCTACGGACGATTTTCATCAGGGCGAATATGCTCCAAAGCGGGATGCAGAGTATGCGCCGAATGGAGGAAATCCGGCTGCAGAGATAGTGCAAACGCTTAGCGATCCGGAGGCCCCTGTGATTATGACCGCCCCGGATGCAATCGCCGAATCAAGCCGCCATCCCGTAACTTATTTCAAAACAGCCTTTGGGCTGGTGCTTCTGAGGGAGCAAATCCTCGGAAAGGACCGGTTTGATTACGCGTTCAAAAAATACATTCAGTCCTGGTGTTACAAGCATCCCAAGCCGGATGATTTTTTCAGAACCATGGAAAATGCAGCAGGCGAAGACCTCTCCTGGTTCTGGAAAGAATGGTTTTTTCACAACTGGGAATTCGATCTGGCGGTTGTCAGCGCGAAATATACCGGTAATGGCTATGCGCAGGGAGTGGATATCAGCATTATCAATAAAAAACAAATGGCATTACCCTGCTCCCTGGAACTGAAATTTACAAATGGCAGCAGCCGGCGCATGGTCATCCCGATTGAGGCCTGGTTCCATAGAAAAGAAATCAGCTTTCACGCCGATCTCAGTTCAGCCCTTTCATCGGTAACCCTCGATCCGGACGAGGCCTTGCCAGATTGTAACAGAGGGAATAATGTTTTTACTTTGATCAATTGACAATAAATATTCAGGTGCCTGAATAATTTGATTTATCAGGCACCTGAATACGTTAAGTAAATCCGTAAAAAGGTTTGAGATCAGCAGCAATAAAGCTGCTGAAGAAGAGTAAGCGTTTTAATAACGGTTACGGTCGCGGTTATAACCACCGCCGCCGCTCCGAGTACCACCACCGCCACCACCGCGATAACCACCACCGCCGCCGCCAGGATTTTTATCCTCAGCAACTTTTACGGTAAGCGTTCTTCCTTCCAGGCTGGTGCCGTCAAGTGCCTTAATGGCTTTTTCAGCTTCTTCATTACTGGCGAACTCCACAAAACCAAAACCGCGGCTCTTATGGGTCTCTCTGTCTAAAATAACTTTTGCAGAACCTACTGTTCCATAAGGTTCAAAAATTTCCTGCAATTCCTGGTCACTAACAGCGAAAGGCAGACCGGCTACAAATATTTTCATTCCAATACAATTTAATAGGCGACAATATACCACATTAGTTCTGATCGTTCACCCAATACCGGTTTTTTTTTTCATTATTGAGGCCTTTTAGCAAAATAAAGGCTATCCGGGCATGCCAAAAGGCTAAATCGGGTGATTTGTGCCCATCTGAAGGGGGCGTTCCAGGTTTATGGTTGATGGCTTCGTCCCCCGAAGCGAAGCGAAGGGAGATTGATAATTGACAGTTGAAGGAGTGCTGGTGCAAAAACGAAAAAACCCCCAAGGATTTGTCAGGGGCTTTTCAGAGAACTTGAATTTAAGGTTTTCGCTAGGACGGTGAAAAATGAACTCAAGTGGTTTTTCGGATATTCGGTTGTTTCAGTGATATTGGATAAGTCAAAACTAGTGGTTTGATGAATGCAGGCCAAGCGAGGAACCCCTCAATTTTTGATCGTAATTTTACGATTTGCATCCATCATACCATCGTCAGGGATACAAGAGCAAACCCTTCATATCTGGAATTTGTCGCCGGATGGGCGTTCATCTGACAACTGGAGAACAGCAGAAAATTGCGGAAGAGCCAGAGGCTTATACAAGAAAGCTGATGAACTGGAAAGGAACTATTTAATATGGGCTCTGAGCATCCA
This sequence comes from Chitinophagaceae bacterium, assembly GCA_025449645.1. GTDB lineage: Bacteria > Bacteroidota > Bacteroidia > Chitinophagales > Chitinophagaceae > Puia. The sequence continues at coordinate 6,971 of JANWIY010000033.1, forward strand.
GGCAGTCTTTTCATGTTTTTCCATAAGAGCGGTCACGTAATCGCTGGTGCCTGCATCTTTATGCGCATCTGCAAATTCATTCACATTGCCACGGATGAATTCAATGATGCTTTCATGGTCTTCCAAAAGGTTTTTAATAAGGCTGGAACTGGTATTGCCGCCCTTTAATTTTTCAGTCAGGTGTGTGAGCTCAAGGAAATCTTTTAATGTGGCCGGCGCATAATGACCCAGTTGGCGGATTCGTTCGGCAACGCTGTCCACTGTTTCTGCCGATTGTTCATACAGTTCCTCAAAGTATAAATGCACGGAGTGGAAGTCAGGCCCTTCAATATTCCAGTGTGCATTCAGTGTTTTCGTATACAGAATGAACTCATCAGCCAGTAACTTAGCCAATTGTTCAGCGACTGTTTTTCTGTTTGCATCCGAAATTCCAATACTTGTTTTCATTGTTGTAATTTTTAATGGTGGCCGGGTCCGCAAAATTACCGGATAAATTGAAAACAGGACAAAATTAATATTGAATTAACTTTGCCTGCTGGCAACTATGGAGGAATCATTTAATATTACAGTTTCGCATAATGGAATTGAAAAAGAGCTGGAGGGCAAGCTCCGGATCAGCGCCTATACGCATCAATTCCTTTTTCATTTTGATGATTCGGAAATCGTTTTGGAAAGGGATGATGAAGGAAAATTCCGGGCAATACAAATAAACACTTCCCCTGAAAAAACAAAAAATATAGATACTTCCCTGGTTCAGGCCCTGATTAAGGAAATGGAAATCACAATGAATGAATGACAAGGTTCTCCCAAATGAACAAGCGGTGGAATTTTTGATGGATATTTAATGAACGAATGACAATAATCTTATCATGGAAGAACAAACCTCAGAATTTCCTGTGTATACCGATGTGGAAGCCGTATTCAAACAAAGAAAGACCACCGATGATAGAATTCAGATGATGGCCAGCTGCACGGTGAACGGCAAGCCCGGTCGCAGTGTCTGGATAGAAGTGCCTACTGTATTATACAATGGGTACAAAGGCAAGGTGCGCATCATTGAATTCAATATTAAAAGCGGAATGCTTGAAGTGCTGAAAGTGCAGAAAATCTGACGCTACTCCTGCTAAATCAGATGGGAACCCGCTGACCCGGGTCATAATAGGTCAGGGTATCAGCGCGTCAATTTTTTTTGCCAGCCGGCGGTCTTTGTCTGTAACGGTATTTCCGGCATCGTGGGTGGACAGCCAAAACTCCACCTTATTGTATTCGTTGGTCCACAGGGGATGATGATCCATCTTTTCTGCCTCCAGGGCAACACGCGTCATAAAAGCAAATGCTTCGGAAAAGTCTTTGAACTTAAATTCCTTGTGCAGTTTTTTGTCTGATTCTTCCCACATAGGATCAATTTTAATTTAATAAATTTTTTTAGCCTTCATTTCCTGTTCTGGTGGATCTCCGCAAAAAGGATGCCCGTCTAATCCCTTCTGAATCTCTGCCTCCCTTTGACCATGATTTCATAGCCTTTCCGTTTCAGCGAGATTGTTCTCTGGTCTTCGTTTATATGACGGTGTTTTCTGTAAGCAGCAAAAATCAGGGACGGAGTGATCATGCCAAGGACCTGCTTTTTGTTATCCTTTGAAACAACGGGCATTAATTCCGTTTTGTATCTGTCCATCAGATCTATCGCCAGGCTCATGCGCGTTTCGGGATAAACATAAAATCGCATGGGGTCTGTTCGCTGAAATTTCGAAAGATCATCAGTCATCACTTCCGATACAAGCATACTTTGCAAGACATCCGGCTCATAATTTTCAGGAGTGATCACGCCACGGCGATTTATTTTTTCTGTCATGATTGTACTTTTCATCATGAAAAATGAAATAAAATAAGAAGCTGTGCATGCGCCGAGCAAGGGCAATAAACCATGAGGCTGTTGAGTGGTCTCAAATGCAAAGACGATGGAGGTCAGCAGGGCCCGGGCAGATCCGGCAAACATGGCCGCCATTCCGATAAGCGCGCATGTAGGAAGATTAATATTGGCGTCCGGGAATAATTTCAATACAGTTATTCCCAATAACAATCCGGTGCCTCCGCCAATGGTCAGCAGCGGTGCAAGGGTTCCCCCGGATGTTCCGCTACCAAGAGAAACGGCCCAGGAGATGAACTTGAGCAGGCTGAGTCCGATGATCAGCGGCAGCGCCGGGGAACCGGTGAGCAAGTTGGAAATATTATAATATCCAACACCCATCGTGTTCGGCGCAAAATAACCGATTACACCAACAGCCACCGCACCGATTGCGGGCCACCACATCCAATGAATTGGTGACTTCTCAAAAAGGTCCTCGATCCAGTAAACGCTTTTTGTTATGAATGCAGCTACAACTCCAATAATTGCTCCCAGCAAAACATAAATGATGAGCGCCTGATAAGATGGTTCCGGAATATTGGGCATGCCAAAGACCGGGTTAATTCCAAATAGCAACAAATGCATTGCAGCGCCTGTTGCACAGGCGAGGGCGACAGGGATCATGGAGCGCGGAGAGAATTCAAATAACAATAATTCCACTGCAAGCAAAACGGAAGAGATCGGCGTGCCGAAAATTGCCGCCATGCCGGCGGTAGCTCCCGCGGTTAGCATAACTTTCCGCTCGTTGGGCGTGATATGCATCAGCTGGCCGGTAAGGGATCCGAATGCACCGCCAGTCGAAATGATGGGTCCTTCCGCCCCAAATGGTCCACCGGTGCCTATCGAAAATGCTGCTGAAATGGGCTTGAGCAGGGTAACCATGGGTTTTATACGGCTCTTATTGGTGAGCACCTGCTCCATGGCTTCGGGAATACCGTGTCCCCTGATGGCTTTTGATCCTACTCTGGCCATGATACCAACGAGCAGTCCACCAATCACGGGCACAATAATTACCCAATGACCAAGATGGTTACCGGCAGGACTTGCATCCTGAAGTGAAACCCTTCCATAAAAAGATATGTTTGTAATCAGGTTGATCAGCGCAACCATAATTTTAGCAATGAATCCAATGACAATGGCATTGAAAACGACCTGGATGCTGATAAAAAATAACCTGGTGCTGACATTCGGATTCACCGATGCATCTTCCTCTTCGAGATCCAGGGCAGGCGCGATAGGAATACTTTTTTCCGAGGGAATATCATCACGGCGCATGAAAAACTGAAATTTTTGCAAAAGTATTGCGTTGAGCCTAAATCACCACTATTTTATTACAATTAAATCCCGCTTTCGCTTCACATGCGGAATTATCATTACCTGGCGGCCGCAGATTTTATCGGCATAATTGAAACTGCTGCTCCTCCGCCACTGGCAAGACGCAGTAATAAATGGCTTGTACGGTCTACTGTAATTTTTTTAATCGTGTACGCTTCCGGATTCTGCTGCCAGTCAGCATTTTCCGCGTCCCCATAAACGGTCGCTATATATTTTTTTCCTTTGTCGAGAAATGAAAGATCTGCGCTCATGTCCCTTTTGTGTTCGTCCGTAATGACGCCGATAAACCAGTTATCACTTCCTTTCTGTTTTCTGGCGATAGCAACATAATCTCCCGGCTCGGCTGCCAGAATTTTGGTATCGTCCCAATCCACCGGTACATCACGGATAAATTGGAAGGCATCCATGTGCGACTCATAATTTTCCGGCAGGTCAGCCACCATCTGAACCGGACTATATATGGTTATGTAAAGAGCAAGTTGTTTAGCCAGGGTCGTGTGTATTCTTCTGCTGGTATCAGAGGAATAATGGGTTAACTTAAATATCCCGGGCGTATAGTCCATTGGGCCACCCATCAGCCGGGTAAACGGAAGAATGGTTTCATGCTCAGGCGCATTGCCCTTGCTGAAGGCATTATACTCATTTCCGCGCGCAGCTTCGCAGGCCATCCAGTTCGGATAGGTTCTTTGCAAACCTGTAGGCCTCACCGGTTCATGCGCATCCAGCATCACATGGTAATAGGCTGCTTTTTCAGCAACACGCTGGTAGTGATTCACCATCCATTGACCGTCGTGATGTTCCCCTCTTGGAATGATCCTGCCCACGTATCCTGTTTTCACAGCATGATATCCGTGGTTGATCATAAAACGAAAAGCCGTATCCATCTGCCTTTCGTAGTTGGTCGCTGAGCCCGATGTTTCATTGTGCATGATCAGCTGAACGCCTTTGGATGCAGCATAAGTTTGTAACCCCTGCACATCAAAATCAGGATATGGTGTAACAAAGTCAAATACATTTTCTTTCCAGTTTCCAAACCAATCTTCCCATCCCTTATCCCATCCTTCCACAAGCACGGCTGGAATTCCATTGGCAGCCGCAAAGTCAATATATCTTTTTACATTGACTGTATTTGCCCCATGGTGGTGATTGGGTATAAGTTTGCCTGCCGCATCGGTGCTATCGGGGTAGTCCGAATAATTCCAGCCACTTTTCCCCGTTTGCATTTCCCACCATACGCCTACAAATTTCATGGGTTTGATCCAGGACGTATCCCCGATGCAGTTGGGCTCATTCAGGTTAAGAATGATCCTGGATGAAAGTATATCAGCCGCATTATCGCTGACTATAATCGTTCTCCACGGAGTGGCGAAGGGCGCGTGCAAATATGCCTTGTTGCCAAATGCATCCGGAACCAGACTGGAAGTTAATTTATATGTAGCCCGGTCAACATGAAGTTGCATGGCAGGATAATTGACGAGGGCCGCCTCGTGTATATTAATATACAATCCATCTGCTGACTTCATCATCAGCGGAGTCTGCACTGCATAGCGGTCCGGCGCGATCCGCACGGCAATCGCCGTGCTGTTATCCACCATATTTTTATTATCAACCCCGCTGATGGCTGAGGTGGTGTAAGGATATTCATTTGTATCATAATCCCCCGGAATCCAAAACACTTTATGGTCGCCCGTCAGACTGAATTGTGTTTCCTCATCCGTTACTATGAAATATTTCAGCGCCGCCTGTTTGGGAAAATAATATCTAAATCCCACGCCGTCTTCAAATGCGCGAAATATGATATCGAGCAAACGATTGCTGCTCTTTTGTTTTAGGTGAACGGTAAGCTGTTCATAATGATCGCGGATGGAATGAACTTCTCCCCAAACAGGATCCCAGGTTTCGTCGTGCGAATTCCTTTCGGAACCGAGGAGAACAAAGCCGGCATCCAAAGGATCCAGATCCGATAATACAAATCCCATATAGGATGGCCTGATGACCCGTTTATTGCCATAGGATACATCGTAAGCAGGCTTTCCATTTTCGTCCAGCGTGAAATTCACAGTCACTGCTTTCATGGTTATGGAAAGATTTTGATTACCTTGACTTCTGACAAGGCAAAAAGAGAATACACCCATTAACAGAATTGCTGCTTTTTTAAAGTTCATGGCTGTGGATTGTAGTTCGGCCGAAGGTAATCAGGAATAGCGAATGGAAATCATGCTGTCAACACCTGCCTGAATCAATTTATTTTCAGATATGCGTTTCCAGGTGGCTTGGAATTTGAGATATTTAATGAAATAAAAGATATGAGCAAGACATTACTCACCCTATTGCTTGGAATCGGCATCGGGATACTGATCGCTCCTGCGAAAGGTTCGGAAACCTGGGAAAAATTAATGGGTTGTCTGGATGACATAAAAGAAAAGTTGGAAGGAGAGGCCGATGATCTGGCTGATCGCGCAGAAGATCTGGCAAAAGGGAAATAGGAGCCTTCAGGATTCACCGGATCAAATAAACCTCCAGTAACTATAGATCTGATTGAGCGGAAGATTCGTATCCGGCCAGTGATCCATATCAAAACCCGGAGCTTGTTCCAGCACTTCCCTGGGCTGATCGAAAATAAATAACCTTCTGTCTGCGTCCACCCGGATCAATCTGAATGGGATCGCAAAATATTTTACCCCGATGCCGAGAAAGCCGCCGAATTCGACTACGAGATAATCGATCTTTCCAGTCTGGATGTCCAACATGATATCCTTTATCTCACCAAGGTGTTCATCTTTTGCGTTTCTCACTTTATCCCCGATAATGGAAGATGCAGTTAAATACTTTAATGGAAGGTTTGGATAAAGCGCGCCTTCATTAATTCCGGTAAGATTATCGTTTTGTGTTTTGTCCATGATTGTCAATTTATACTGCTTTAAAACTTATGCCAGGGATTTTTGTGCTTCAGCTGATACTAATCGAAAGCAAAAAAACTGCTTCGGATTTTGCGGTTAAACTATGCGGAATGCGTTCATGCAGCACGACAGCCTGTCCCTTTTTCAAATCAATGGATTGCCTGTCCGTTTGAAAAAAAATTTCCCCTTCAAAAACCTGCAGATTGATAATTCCTGGCGCAGTGTGCCGGGCCATTTGGGCTCCGGGATGAAGAGCAATCAGCAGGAGTCGTAAATGATCTGACTTGAAAATAGTAATTGCATTGCGGTCGCTTTCCTTCCAGGATGATTCCTTTTTGATTTCCCTGATATAGTCAGGAATATCAATTGTAACCATCGTAGCATCGATTGGGCGCTCTCCTTCCGGGCGCAGGGGTGTGGATTCACTTGATTTTTCCTTCATATACTTTCTATTTTTCCCGGCTTTTGCCGGCCTTCTGCTATTACTTTATAAAAACTCGTGCCTCATTTGGCTACAATTGGGATAAAATTTCCACAACATGGAAAAATTAAGGGAGCTTGAAGTTGGATGACCGTAAAAGTACAGGGGTCAAGTCTTTAGAGTTTTAAACATAAAAATCTGATTAATAAATGATAACAAATATTATAATTATAGCATATATGGATATACAACATAATGGTACATAGCTTGTTTCATTAAACTTGGTTTTTCATAGGATATTGGATTTTAAACCGGGCTGGATTTCTATCCTGGCCCTTTTTTTTATAGTCATACTCATAATTATATTTGCAGTATGAAAAAAATCAAATTCATCCCGGCTTTGTTAATTGTGACTGGACTCATTGCCTGGTCCGATTCCGGCTATGCTCAATCTTATCGTAATAATCATGGTGAACTCAATCCGGTACAGGCAGGGACCACGGTCGTTAATCTTGGTCTCGGCGTTGGCGCAGATTACAGGGGCGACAACTATGGAACGGGTTTCGGATTTAAAGTTTCTGCCGAATGGGGCCTCTGGCAGGCGGGCCCGGGTGTCATCACCTTAGGACCTGAGGCCGGCGGCTCATTTTCCAATGGTGGTTACAATTTTGGCTCTAATTATCGGGCAAGCACTTTTATTATAGCAGCCAGATCTGCCTGGCATTATGGTTGGCAGGTTCCCGGTCTGGATACTTACGCTGGAATATCTGGCGGAATTGGGTTCCATCATTGGGGATACAATAACAACACATACGGTAATAATAGTTATAATCAGGTAATACCGGTGTTCGGAGGCTATGTCGGCGCTTCTTATTTTGTTTCACCCCAGTTCGGATTCAACGTCGAAGCCGGATACGATATTACGAACTTTCAGGTGGGAATTGTATTGAAGGTTAAATAATAGATTCATTTTTAATTGTTGATGGTTGATGGAAATCAGGTGCGGATTCGCACATAAATTCTATCAACCATCAACTATCAACCATCAACAATTAATTAGTTTTCCCCGCAGCAGCATCACCACCTCCATTCTTTTTTCCAAACAAATTCTGCATTATCTTATCAGCATCGGGAAAATGCGTCTTTAATGCTTCACTGCCCTTCGATTTCAATTCTGTAAAATAGTCTTTGGCTTTGTCCGCCGCATTTTCTGCTTCATCCTTAAACTGATGTGCCTTGTCCTTCAGACTTGCGGCTAATTTTTCTTTTTCTTCAGGCGTCATGGTCATATATTTATGAGCTGCCAGGCCCGCAGCTGCACCCAGAAGAAAGGTGGCAATATTTTTAGCATCGACTCCCATAAAATAAAATTTCAGCAAAGGTAAAGAAAGGCCCGCAAATCAATTGCGGGCGCTTTCTCATTGCTCCCATTGACACACTGCCTGCTAGTTATATTCCGGATTTTGTTTCATAAAAAGAGTTCCGGCCAAATGCTCTTTCCCTTTGTCGCGTGATCAATTTACTTTACTGGTACCCCGGGTTCTGCTTCAGGTATATTTTCCCGGTGGCATTTTCAGCATCTAATTCATTCTGAGGTATGGCGAAATATTCATTGACCCCTTTCGTAAACTGAGCCGTATTGTTTACCAAATAAAATGAATGCCTGGTTTTTTCAACTGAAACATAAGCGTTCAAAGTAGCAGCCATGGAGCCGGTTCCATTATCATATCTTGCCAGGTCGAAGAAACGGTGGCCTTCAATAGCGAGTTCCAACCTTCTTTCCATTTGAATCGCATTTATTGCGTAAGCCTGCCCCTGAGAACTAAAAGCACCAGGAGGATATTGACTCACTTTATAATTATCAGCCGGCGTTGTTTGTGGTGTATACATGCTGTGGGCAGCATCATAAGTGGCATTCAAATACACATAACCAACAGGATTGGCGGCTCTTTGCCGAACCATATTTACATAGATTTCAGCCTGATCCAGAGTACCAATTTGCGCCTCGCATTCAGCATCCCATAACAAAACATCTGCAAAACGGCAAAGGTTTACATTATTCGCGTCCACTTCGGCGGCGCCCCAGAATACGGTTTCAGTAGAAGAATATGTGCCCTGCTGACTTAGGGCGTAGCCGTTCTTTTTGGGAACAAAAAATCCATCATTTGTCTGGTCGCGAATCCAGGTCGTATCGATGATGCCCCAGTCAAAATAAGGTTTGCCCGGCCTGCCGACAGCCCAGTCAAGACGTGGATCAACTGTTCCGGCCCATGGGTTGGTGTTACTGCTCACCAATGGGGCATTGTTAAAACTCCCATCCAAAAAAGGAAGTCCGTTTGCATCAGTCTTATAAGCTTGTACGAGGTTCCATGAAGGATTGTCAAACCCGCAACAGCCAGGTCCGTGATTATAAGGAAAATTCAGTTCATCGCCCGTGTCCCCATTTCCTCCGTTTGTCGCAATGGACGAGCCGTCGTTCACTGAAGTCTGGCAGGCAAAAACGCTTTCTGAGCCATTTTTTTGAGCAGGATTAAAATTACTTTCATAAAGAGGCTCAAGCGCATAATGTGTCCCATTAGAAGTTGTGCCAGTGGTAATTATCTGATCCAATAATGGTTTTGCATCGGAGTACTTGTGCTCATACATATATGCTTTTGCCAGAAAAGCCATGGCTGCCCATTTATTTACCCTCCCGATATTGGGTTGTGTGCCCGGCAAATTAGCCACGGCATAACTTAGATCCGCTTCTATTTTTGGCCATATATCTATAAAACTCCCGCCGGCGAAATTGGGAACGCTCAGATTTCCATTTACGTAGGAGATGTTCTCGTCCACGTAAGGGAAATTGTTCCACATTTTTTTTCCTTCAAGATGGTAAAAGCCGCGCAGGAACCTGGCTTCTGCCACATATTCAACCGTATCCGCCGGCGAAATCGAAGGAGAAAGACGAAGCGTGCGGATGACATCATTTGCCCGTTGAATCCCAGAGTACAGGATTACCCATTTCTCATCCAGATAAGAACTGGTGCCGGCCTGTGCCAATGACCACGTGAGGAGCGGTATGGCATCGGGCTGGTCAGAGGGAGTAGAACCTTTATATGCATCGTCAGCGGCCTCATTACCATAAACATAATTTGAAGCGCCGCTTCCATTTCCAAGGTTCTGACCAGGCACATTTTCACCCGACAAAAGAGCATACGCTCCGATCAGCAATCCCTGAACTCCGGAATTATTATTAACATTTGAAGCGAGCAGGGATCCCTGCGGTTGCAGATTTAATTTATTGCTGCACGAATGAATGATCAATGCAAGAACCACACATACTGCAGGTATTTTCCACTTTAATAAATTTCTCATATAAATCTGATTTTATAAAATGAATTAATGTATAGTAAGATTTACACCTACATTATATGTTTTTTGATTATTCGGGTACACACCGCCATCAATGCCAAATACTGTATTGCTGCCGGGATTTAGTTCCGGGTCCAATCCTGAATATTTGGTGACCGTAAACAGATTCAGCGCCTGAATATATATCCTCAGTTTATCAAAATGCAAACGCTTCAGTGCACCTGAAACAACAGTGTATCCGATTGTAAGGTTTCTGCAACGGAGAAAAGAACCGCTTTCCATCGTATAAGAATTGAATACGCCTGAATTGCTGAAATTGGCACTCTGCTCAAGCATCGGGACATCCGTTCCGGGATTTGCTACATGGGCCGAAGAATCATTAATGCTTGTTGGCTGTCCGTTTGAGCCAATAAGTCTTGCTGAATTGAGAGCCACATTCTTGCTAATCTGGTTACCGAAACCCTGGGGAAAATCGGTTGACCCTTTAACAGAATTCAGAATCTCGTTGCCTACAGAGGCATAAAGGAACATGTAGAGGTCAAAGTTTTTATAATCCAGGGAAATATTAAGGCCCGCGCTGAATTTTGGATTTGGATTGCCAAAAAATGTCCTGTCATTATTATCAATCACTCCATCGTGGTTCACATCTGCGTACTTAAATCTGCCAGGAGCCGCGTCCTGTTGCTTTGGAGAACTCTTTACGTCAGCATAGCTTTGGAACAATCCGATAACCTTGTACCCAAAGAATTCACCAAGAGGTTGCCCCGGCTGTATCCTTGAAGTAACGGTTTGAGCACCTGTGGGTTGATCTATGTAAAGGGTTCCGGCAGGGAGACTGACGACCTTATTGTTATATGAAGTAAACGTACCGGTCAGGTCAAACCTGAGATCCGATTGAATATATCCATGATAAGTAAGTGACATATCAATTCCTGTATTTTGAACATTGCCGGAATTGAGAAAGGGATCCAGGGTTCCTCCATTGGTTCCGGGAACTTTCGGCACGAATAGCAGGCCGCTGATCAGTTTCTTATACCAATCAAAACTGAAATCAATTTTGTTTTTTATGATTGTTGCGTCAAACCCAATATTGGTCAGGATATCCTGCTCCCAGGTCGTATTGGGATTGCCATACTGGCTGACATAAAGCCCTGCTACCGGGTTATTACTCGTACCATTAATATCATAATAGGACTGGTTGATCACCTGGCCATACAAAGTGTATGCATTCGTAGGGTTAATATTGCTGATTGATCCCAATTTTCCCCAACCCCCACGTATCTTCAGTTCATCAATCCAATCTATATTTTTCATGAAATTTTCCTGCGAAATCCTCCAACCTCCTGTAACGGACGGGAAATTGCCGTATCGCTGGGCCGGAACGAATACAGAAGAACCGTCTCTGCGAATGGTGGCGCTCAGAAGATATTTCCCATCGTAATTATAATCCAGCCTGCCAAAGAGCGAAAAAATAGCCAGCTGGTATGGGGTGACTATACCATTATCTCCAACAATACTAGAATTATTGGTTTGGGTGGAGGCCTGTCCGAAATTCAGGGTCCACAGATTTGGTGAAACAGTCAGATTGCTTGAATCGGTGATGTAATAATTTCCCCTTGTTGCGTTACTTCCCCTTCCGGTATTATAGATATACTCGGTACCACCAAGAAGGGAAAGATTGTTTTTACCTAATGTGTTAGTGTACTTTAATGTATTGGTCCAAATCAGGCTGGAGTTCGAACCATAGGTTTCTGTGTACAGGTTGGCTGCTGTATTATTTTCAGCATTTTCATATGGCGTGGTTGCAAACCCATTTAAATAGTAGTTGTCAAAATTTCCGCCCACACTGGTGTGAAAGGTAAAATGTTTCAGAAAATCAGCTTCGGCAAATACATTTCCGATCACCTGATAATCCTGGTTGACATTATTTGCCTGACGTTCCTGGATAGCCACCGCGTTGGATGCGTTCCCAAGCCCCTGAGAAATACCACCTGCATAATTGCCCGCGATATCGTGCACCGGGATAATATTGGGAAGCTGAAATGCAGCATTGATGGAATTCGTGCTATTTACACCTGGAGCATTCAGATATCCCGGGTTCGTCTTGTACATCACATATGCATTTTCCCCTACCCTCACGTGGTCATCAGCCAGACTAAAAGTAGAATTGACACGTACGGAATAACGTTTTAAACTTGTTTCGATCAGGGTGCCGTCCTGGTCGAAATAATTAAAGGACATAAAATAGGTTGATTTCCCCGTTCCGCCGCTAACAGAAATATTATGGCTCATGATAAGTGCAGGTTTGAATATATCATTAAACCAATTATTGCCTTGTTGGTCAGCCAGTGTAATATGATTATTGTAGAGGTTATAGTCTGCCAGGCTGGTATTCGGAGCACCCTGAGGAGCGCCGGTGGGCGTAATGTAATAGGGTACAACCGGTGTCGGCCCGCTACCATATTGTGGATCAGAAGCTGTAAGCCCGTCATTGAAGGCCTGTGCCCATTTTGCCTGTCCTGTTTGTGTTGGTGTGGCAAGATCCCAGCTCTTACTCAGAGGCCTTTGTGTGCCTACATAGCTGTCATAAGAAATCCGCATTCTGCCCACACCTCTCTTTGTGGTAATTACAATTACCCCGTTAGATCCCCGCACACCGTAGATAGCGGCGCTGCCTGCGTCTTTTAATACCTGGATGGATTCAATATCATTTGAATTTATATCGTGCATACTTCCGGGCACGCCGTCAATGAGCACCAGTGGCGCTGAATTACCGGATGAAGTGATACCCCGGATCTGAACTACAGAAGCGCCTCCGGGCGCACCCGTGGTGAAAACAGTAACGCCTGAAGCCTGTCCCTGTAACAAAGCTTCTGTACTTCCCGAGGGTGTTTCTTTCATTTCGCCTACATTAACAACAGCCACCGATCCCGTGATATCCCGCTTTCTTTGGGAAGTATAACCTGTTACGAAGACCTCGTTCAGGTCACTGGTAGAAATATCGAGCTGGATTTCTCCGATATCAGTTTTTCCGGTGGTTTGTACCTGTGCATTTCCAAATCCAATGGATGAGATTTCAAGCACACTATTGTTTTTTGGAACTTCTATGCTAAAAGCTCCGGAGGAATCTGTCTGGGTCGCGATCACTGTTCCTCTTACAAGTACCGTAGCATTGGTTACAGGCTGTTGATTAGTTTTATTAATCACTCTTCCGGTAATTTTTCTTTGGGCAAATACGGCGCATGATAACAGGAGAAACCCTAAGAGCATGCAGCTCATTTTTTGCAGCCCGGCTATTTTCTTTGGCATAAGCAATCGTTGTTTTAGTTATTATCAAGGTGATTTAAATATTCTCCACAAGGAATTAAACTCAGATGATCTAGAATTGAAATAAACTAGCGAAATTCGGGACCAGCTCTGGTATGCCCGACCTCTAATTATTTATCCGAATTGCTCACAAAAGCAATCCGCTTACTATCCGGCGACCAGGAGGGGGCGTTGAGCGTTCCCTGTCCGCCAAATAAATAAGCTATTACTCTTGGAGCCCCACCAGATGCCGGCATCAGGCGAAGCATGACCCTTTGATAGGATGGATGCGAATTCGGATCAATGTCGGTCGGAAAAGAAATAAATACAATCCATTTCGCATCAGGGGAAATGTGCGGAAACCAATTATGATACTGATCAAAAGTTATTTGCTCCTGACCGGAACCATCAGGCCTCATCCTCCAGATCTGCATGGTGCCCGTCCTGTTCGCATTGTAATAGATATATTTTCCGTCTGGAGAATATTCCGGACCATCCACATGGCCCTTTGTATTGAATGTGAGTTGTATTTCTTTGCCTCCGTTAATGGGTTGTTTATAGAGGTTATAAATCCTGCTTCCGCGCTGGGCTACAAAACAGACCTCCTTATTGTTGGGATTCCAGCCATGCCAGTAGGAAGGTGTTTGTTCGGTGAGCAGTTTGGGTTCTCCGCCAGTCAGCGGTAAAATATATACGGAAGAACCGCCTCCGGGCATTCCGTCCCGGGAATTACTTATGGCGAGTGTTTTTCCATCGAATGAAATACCGTGATCATTATTAATTTTAGCCGCAGTTCCGGTATTTAATTTCTCCGGTGTGCCACCTTCTGCCGGGATAGTATACAGGGAACCGTGATCATTGAACAATAGCTTTTTCCCATCCGGCATCCAGTTCGGCGCTTCGAATCTTCCCTTCGATTCATATATGACTTTCCGGTCCCCGTCCGCCACATTCATAATCTCGAGACGGCTGCCCATGACTTCCATCGAAGGGGGTTTGACCAGTAGTGGATTCGGCTGATAGGTATTTTCCACGGGATGATCTATCCGTAGGTTCCATACGCGGGCAGAAACCAGGGCATTGGAATCATGTGCGCAAATGTATATGCCAGCCAGCACAGTATCCTTTAAATCAATCAAATCGTGTTTCCCTACAAATTGTAATGGCTCTCCCGGATTTGCCATTCGCATGATCAGGGTCCTGCCTTTCCTTTCCAATTGCATGGTTTGCAATCCCTTTTTCGGATAGAAAATCTCTCCCTGGGGATCCTGCATGAATGCTCCTTTCATTTCTCGCCATTGCAAGGCGATCAAACCATCTATATGCGAGCAGGCATTCATGCTCACAGCGTCTGCGGCCGTGGATTCCCTGACCATCCAACCGATTTTACGGTGACCGACAGCTCCCGCTGTATCACCAGTGAAGGCAAAATCGGCTGTAAGAATGAAATCCCCGCTTATTTTCTTGTAGGCATAGTGAAACTGATCTTCGTTGAACCAGATATTGGCACCGGAACCTTTTATGATGTAGGATTGTGTAGCCTGGTCATACACAGTTGATCCGGCTTGTTTTACATAGCCGATATCCTGTTGATTATCAAAAATTCCTACCGGGCCGGTTTGAGAGCGTGAAGAGATACTGCAAAAAATAAGCAGAGCAGTAATGGCGACGGGCAATTTCATATGCAGCGTTTAGTCGCCAAATCTATTCTCGAATCGCGGCTTACCAAGATTTTTTACTACATCAATACCACATCAGCTTCTCAAAACCATCGATTTTAGCCTGAAATAATACTTCATTATTACATCATAGGAACCCGCGCGATTTATTTGGAATATTTCTTTTCGCCTAAAACGATTTGCTGGGTTGATGTATTCCAGCCCTCCAGCTTAAGCAAGGGATTTTTGGAGGATAATGAGGCCGGGCAGGAAACAGTTACCCTTGTTTTCTCTCCGGGAGAAAGAGAAAAATAATTGGACGACCAGAAACTGGGCATGATCTCCTCCCCGTCTTCCCATAGCTGCGGGTTGATGAAAAAAGCCAGCTGACCAGAACTGTTCCGGATCTCAAAAGTCCATTTGTTTTCGGCATGCGATCTTTCTGTTTTCAGCAGTCTGGTTTCCAGGCGCGCTGTGGGCATTTGTTTCAGATCCTTAAAGTCATTGCCGGCGCTCAACCAGTACACGTTGTGGGAAACGTTTTTGCCCGCAGCATTGATCAGGTCAAGGGCGACAAAACAGATGCCCTGTATTTTTTGGAGGATCTGGTTCAGAGAGAGGATTGGCGTGGCCGATTCAGCGGCAATGCTTGCTTTTTGCTCCTGCTTATAAACTGACTTGCCATCCAGCGCAAAAACCTGCACGCGGCAATTCAGATTATTTTGTGGAAAATAACTTCGGTTTACCACGGCGACCGATGAATCATCGTAGTTTAGTTGCACGTGTATGGGCTCACAGGCATTCTGGACAAAATAATATCCTGCATTCGGCTCGAGATACCAGTCATAGATCTGCCATATCACACTCGGAAAAGCGGCATTAAGCTTCCAAAGCATCACACCACCTGTTTCATTTAATTTATGACCCACGGCTTCAAAAATGGCGCGGTATCCGGATGCATTCAGCAGCTGCATTTTTATGGAAAAGTCCTTCAGGCTCGCCGGCTTTCCAAAACGCTTCACCATGTCCTTATAATAAACATCATACTTTCCATTCCCTGAACACGCGTCATGATAACCCCAGGAATTATTCAACGGATAAGGCAGGGTGCTGTCCGGCTCCAGGTCGGGAATTATTTTAATAAGGGAATTATAGGGCGGCTGGGACGGAATTCCGGTCTCATCCTTAAAAACCCAATCCCTTCCCCTGTCAACCAGTTTAAAATACTGCTGCTCACCCACCCAGGAATATGGCCCCCCGCTATATACACCAGCCGGCTGATCATCTGGCCATGATCCTTTCCACTCCTTTGGCGCTTTTGAAAAACCGGAGGAACAGGGAATGAATGGGCGTGTGCCATCCAATTGGGCCACATTATCCCGCATGCCATTATACAATTCTTCGCGTGCATGGCCCTCGTTGCCGCCGGTCCAGACCAGCAGGCTGGGATGATTCCTTATCCTGTAAATTGTATTCACCACATTATCCAGGAAAACATGGGTTTCCAGCGGCCAGTCAGCCGAGCCCTTAAATCCCCCATGGGTATCGCCTGTAATCCAGAAATCCTGCCATACCAGTAAACCATAGCGGTCGGCCAGCTCATAAAAATCATCCGTTTCTCCTAAACCACCGCCCCAGATCCTGACCAGGTTTATGTTTGCATTGCGGCAAAGATGCAGTTCATAATCGTAGCGAACCGAGTCCCGGTTCAGCATCATATCGGGTACCCAGGCGCCACCCAGCAGGTGAACCCGCCTTCCGTTTACATAAAAATCCCGGCGCACCCAGCCGTTATCGTTTACCGCTTTGGAAGAAACCGTGCGGATTCCGAAAATAAAAGAAGTGTCGTCACTCAGCCTTCCGCTCTGCATGAACTGAATCCGGATGCGGTAAAGATTCGGTTGCCCATATCCGTTAGGTGACCAGAGTATTGGCCGATGGATGGTCAATGAACGGATTTCGTCTGGTCCCAGGCTGATCTGGCCGGTGCCGGCTGCATTTACGGTGGCTGTCTTCATAAAGGACAGCGATTCACCCTTAAAATTTTCCGGTGATATGGTAATTTTCAGATTTCCTTCCTGTTTGGTGGCCGCATCATTATCAAGCGTGAGGTGCAAATTGATTTTTGCGACCGAGGTATCTGGAAGAGCGGGCAGGTCCGTGATAATTTGCGGGTGGGTAATGATCACGTGACCCGTAGTGCGAAGGAAAACCGGTTGCCAGATACCCATGTTCCTATCCCGGACTTCGGGTATCCAGTCCCAGCCCACGGAGCTGAGCATGGTCACGTTTTTTCCGATATCGCCGGTGGGGCCTCCATTTGGATAAAAGTCGCCCAGTGCATCTAGTTGCGGATGTGATGGCAGGCCCGGGTAATCCAGCGGATAGATTTCCACAGCCAGGGCGTTTTCCTTTCCGGGTCTTATTTCCCTGCTCACATTCAGGCTGTATTCAGCAAACATGCCCACCATTACGGAGGAATCAGCAATGAGTTTTCCATTCAGCCATACTGCCGCGCGATAGTTGATGCCTTTAAAAATCAGCTGAAAACGTTTCCCTGCATCGGCTGCCGGTACAGAGAAAACA
>JANWIY010000034.1 GCA_025449645.1 Chitinophagaceae bacterium
GAAGCAAATGCTTCATTTAATTCGATGAGATCGATATCGTTTACGGTAAGGCCCGCACGATACAAAGCTTTCTGCGTGGCAGGCACGGGACCCAGCCCCATGATCGCAGGATCTACGCCGGCAACACCCATGGATACAACCCTAGCCAGCGGTTGTAAATTATAGTTGGTCACGGCTTCTTCACTCGCCAGCAAAATGGCCGCCGCCCCGTCGTTCAATCCCGAAGAATTACCCGCCGTTACAGTTCCATCTTTCAGGAATGCAGGTTTGAGCCTGGCTAGTTTTTCCAGTGAGGTTTCCCTCGGATGCTCATCTTTGGAAAACCAGGTGATCAGTTTATCCTGCTCGAGCTCAACCGCCACGATCTCTTCATCCCACTTACCCGCAGCAAGTGCAGCAAAATATTTTACCTGGGATTCGAGAGCAAATTCATCCTGGGCAACCCTTGATATCTTCCAGCGCTTTGCTACATTTTCGGCCGTTTCCCCCATCGAGTAGGGATAATAGACGTCTGTCATTCTTTTATTCGGAAACCGCCAGCCAATCGTCGTATCCACCACTTCCATCTTGCGGCTGTATGCCTGCCCGGATTTAGCCATCACAAATGGGGCGCGGGACATGCTTTCCACACCTGCAGCAATATAAAGATCGCCTTCACCACAGATGATGGCGCGGGAAGCATCCATAATGGCTTGCAAACCCGAAGCACATAAGCGGTTTACGGTGTTTCCTGCAACAGAAACGGGCAGTCCGGCCAATAACACGGCCATTCTCGCCACATTACGATTGTCTTCCCCGGCCTGGTTGGCGTCTCCAGCAATCACATCTTCAATGGCTTCAGGATCAATGCTTCCATTCCTGCTAAGCAGGGCGCGGATAACATAGGCCAGCAGATCGTCCGGCCTCACGGCAGCGAGGGCACCTCCATATTTTCCAATGGGGGTCCTGACCGCGTCGATGACAAACACTTTTTTCATGTAAACAGCCTAATGAGGGGCAAATATCTATGAATTTCTGCTTTGTACGGCAGGATCGCCTATTATGCCTTCCTGCCCGTAAATACTGATTATCTTTGCCGCTTCATGAAAACGGATAAAAGAAATATCAGGACGCTCTCCAAACCGGAGATTGCGGAATACCTGGAAGATCTGGGCGAGCCTAAGTTCC
Source organism: Chitinophagaceae bacterium (assembly GCA_025449645.1). Taxonomy (GTDB): domain Bacteria; phylum Bacteroidota; class Bacteroidia; order Chitinophagales; family Chitinophagaceae; genus Puia. The sequence goes on from JANWIY010000034.1 coordinate 1,168, forward strand.
GCGCGGCCCAGGTTTACGAATGGCTCTGGCAGAAGCATGCTTTTCAGTTCGGTGATATGTCCAATCTAAGTAAGGAGCTGAGGGCCACGCTGTCAGCCGATTTTTCCTTCCCCTCCCTGCGGATCGAAACCACCCAGCAGAGTTCAGACGGCACTATAAAAAACAGATTCAAAACCTTTGATAATCATTTTGTGGAAGGGGTACTTATCCCCGCAACCGAACGGCGGACGGCCTGTGTTTCCTCGCAGATCGGATGTTCGCTGAGCTGCAAATTCTGCGCAACGGGTTATATGGAAAGGGAGAGAAACCTGGAGTTTGATGAGATCTTCGACCAGGCGGTCCTTCTTAACCAGCAATCCCAAAAGATCCACGAAAAAAAACTCAGCAATATTGTATTCATGGGCATGGGCGAACCACTGCTGAACTATAAGAATGTGCTCAAAGCGATTGAACGGATCACTTCCCCGGAAGGACTTGGCATGAGTCCGCGCCGGATTACCGTATCCACTGCCGGGGTAAGTAAAATGATCCGGCAGTTGGGCGACGATAAAGTGAAATTCAAACTGGCGTTATCACTCCACGCTGCCAACGATGCAAAACGACATGAGATCATGCCTATCAACGACAGCAATAATATCCGCTCGCTCATTGATGCGCTTAATTATTTTTATAAGCAAACCGGAAATGAAATCACTTTTGAATATATCCTTTTACGGGATTTCAATGACAGTCTGAAAGACGCGGACGAGCTCGTGAAGGTCTTCCGCCAGGTTCCGGCGGACCTTGTAAATATCATCGAATATAACGCGATAGAACATGCGCTTTTCACCAAACCTGACGAACTAACCACAGCACTTTTTATGAAGCATCTGGAAAAAAACAAGGTGAATGCCCGTCTTCGCAAAAGCCGTGGAAAAGATATTGATGCCGCTTGCGGGCAGTTGGCGAATAAGGTTGGCGAAAGCTTAAGTAAAAATTAAAAAGTAAAAAGTAAAAAAGGGAGCCAGGTGGCAGAAGGTAAGAATCCTGATCAGGATACCTGATTGAAAATTTCATGAAACGCAAGACAGACAATTTTAATAAGTTTTATAACCGCAAGCGCAACAGCGCCGTGAAAGAAGAATTGCGGCAGGAAAAAAAAGCGGTTAAGAAAGAGCGGCAACTGGCTGTGGACCGGCATTTTGAAGAAAAAAGAAATAAACGTGCTGTTCTTGCAGTAACCACGCAAACACTTTCCGGCCTTGAAAATAAAATCGCGGCCCCTAAATTAACGGGCAGCATGCCGCTCAACAAATATATCGCTCATGCCGGCGTCAGTTCCAGGCGCAGCGCCGCATTGATGGTAAAAGAAGGCAAAGTAACCGTAAATGGGAATGCCGTAACCGATCCCGGCACTAAAGTGTTATTGACCGACACCGTAAAACTAAACGGGAAAAAGCTCACTGTATCCAGTCATTTCGTTTATATTTTATTAAACAAGCCTAAAGATTTCCTCACCACAACAAGCGATCCGCAGGGACGGAAAACGGTTCAGCAGTTGATCGCCACAGCCACCCACGAACGCGTATATCCGATCGGCAGGCTGGACCGCAATACTTCCGGAGTTCTCCTGTTTACAAATGACGGCGACCTCTCACAAAAACTTTCGCATCCCAAAAATGAAGTAAAGAAAATATATCATGCGGGTTTGGATAAGGCACTCACAAAAGCAGACTTCGAAAAAATCATCAATGGACTCGAACTGGAAGACGGGCCTGCCCGGGTAGATGCCATGGCCTATGCCGACCCGAAGGATAAAACGCAAATCGGCCTCGAGATCCACAGTGGTAAAAACAGGATCGTAAGAAGAATATTCGCGGCACTGGGATATGATGTAAAAACACTTGACCGGGTAATGTATGCGGGGCTTACCAAAAAAAATGTGCCTCGCGGTAAATGGCGCTTTCTCGACGAGAAAGAAATCCGCATACTGAAATACCTGAAATCCTGAATTCCCCCACGCATGAAATTTCCCGGGATCCTGTTTGAAAATGAAGCATTCACTGTAATCAATAAGCCCGCAGGCTTGTTAAGCGTGCCGGATAGAATGCAATCGGCTGTGTCCCTTAAGGATCTGCTTATTGCCCGGTATCAGCAGATTTTTACCGTTCACCGTCTCGACAGAGAAACCAGCGGAGTTATCGTCTTTGCCAAAACAGCCGCAACTCACCGTTTTCTTTCGGGCATTTTTGAACGACGCGAAGTGGAGAAAATCTATTATGGTATTGTATTGGGCAGCATGGTTAAGCCATCCGGGTTCATTGAAGAGCCCATCGCGGAACACCCCGCGAAAAACGGCATCATGATGGTCCACAGAAAAGGAAAGCCTGCAATCACCGGCTACGAAGTGCTGGAGGATTTCGGAAGATATTCACTCGTTAAATTTAACCTGCTCACGGGCCGCACACATCAGATCCGCATTCATATGAAATGGGCCGGTCACCCGATCGTCTGCGACGAATTATACGGCGATGGCAAACCTGTTTTTGTATCCTCCCTGAAAAAGAAATATAACCTCTCTAAATCTGCTGAAGAAGAAATAGCCATCCTGGGAAGGCTCGGACTTCATGCAGCGAAACTTTCTTTTAATGGTGAAAATGGCACCGCATTTTCCTTTGAAGCGCCCATGGCGAAAGATCTCAGCGCGCTCCTGAGCCAGTTAAATAAATGGAGAGTTGAGCATTGAAAATACTTCAATCTCAACTCTCCATTCAAAACACTACTTATTTGGCTGCGGCGTATAGCGCAGATATGGTTTTACTACTTTCACACCCTTGGGGAATTTCTTGACGGCATCCTCCGGCGAAAAAGACGGAGCAATGATCACATCTTCACCATCTTTCCAATCAGCCGGTGTAGACACGCTATAGTTGGAGGTCAGCTGCAGCGAATCGACAACGCGAAGGATTTCATTGAAATTCCTTCCGGTGGAAGCCGGGTAGGTGAGTGTGAGTTTTACTTTCTTGTCCGGCCCGATCACGAACACTGAGCGAACTGTAAATGTTTCGGAAGCATTGGGATGGATCATGCCATAGAGATTGGCGATTTTCTTATCCGGGTCAGCAAGCAGCGGAAAACCTACTGTTACCTTCTGCGTCTCATTGATATCATTTACCCATCCTTTATGTTTTTCCAGCGGGTCCACACTCACGGCCAATATCTTCACATTGCGTTTTGCAAATTCTTCCTGCAGGGAAGCCATTTTTCCCAATTCAGTAGTACAGACTGGGGTGAAATCGGCCGGATGGGAAAAAAGAACTCCCCATCCATTACCCAGGTATTCGTAAAAATCAATTTCTCCTGCTGTACTGGTTGCTTTGAAATTGGGCGCAACATCCCCTAAACGTAAACTCATTTTAAACAGATTTAAAAATTAAGAAATATTCCGGCCTTCAAAAAAAACGGAGCATAAAGATATTCATTCTCTATTAAATGAGTAGACTTTCTGTGAAATTTTGCAATTTTTTGTTTTTCTTTCTCATTTTCTTCAAAAATCATTAAAAAAGAAAGAACTAACGCAATTTACCAATTGGATTCCCCTGGTGCGCCTTATTTTATAGCCGATTTTTCAAAGGTAAATGGATTGAAAATATCTGCGCATGATACTAACAATATTAGTAAATTTCCGTTTGTGTTTACTCTAAGCGCCTGGGGTACACAGCCGGAAGGCGGTCAGATTTACCAGATTAATAATTTTACATTAGACTATGGAATGGTTCAACAGCAGTATTGCTCCCCTGAAAGATTTGCTGGCTTTTCTGTATAAAAAATCCAAAACCAATGATGTTCATAAAAAGCAGGTCATCATTGAACTGCGGGATAATCTAAACGTGTTTAAAAATGGATTTATTAATCAGGCGCCATACGATCAAATGATCGACCTCCTGCAGAACGAAGCCATTCAGGCTGCCATTGAAGAAAATTTCTCATTTAAGAAGCTGAGGTCAGGAACGATTTCTCCTGGCATTATTTACGAAGAAAGAAATAAGAAATATTCCGGATGGACAACCGAAAAACTGGTGGATAAAATAGACGAGAAAATTGTTGAGCTCAGGAATATAAAAAAAATGAACCGGGATTCTGTAAGAGAAGTGAAGAATAATATTCCGCTCATGATGAGCAATCTCTATTTCCGCATGAAACTTCTCGCAGATTTCATCAAGTCTGAATAATTATTAAATAAGTTTTGAAGCAGATTTCTTTTACCAAATTATTTCTTCAGGAGCTTGAACGCATGCGTCCATTCATTTCTCAGAAACCCGGGAATGCACCAAAGAATACAAAGTGGCTCGATAGCGCGGGCTCCTTCTGCTGTTCCCATATCTTCTGTGTCCCAGCCAAAACTGGTGAGAATCTCAGTCACCTGCTTTTTCGCATTTGCATCATTGCCGCAAATAAACATTGTTGGCCTTCCCTCCGAAAATGAGGGCTTATACATCAGGGAACAACCCACACTGTTGAAAGCTTTCACAAAATGCGCGGCAGGAACCTGTCGCTGAAGCTCCTCCATCAGGGATTCATCCAGGCTGGTCGTGAATTTTAACACTGCTTTTTCAGGAGGTGCAGGCGCGATGGGATTGGTCACGTCAATAACCGTTTTCCCCGCGAGGTTTTTCAAACCTGCCAGGCTGAGCGCATTTTCAGCTGAATTTCCGGCTATGGCCAGTACCAGCAATTCGCCAAACGCAGCAGCCTCTTCAAACGTGCCGGTTCCTGCACCTTTGTTTTCTGATTTCCATTTTACCACTGACTCCTTAGAAGGATCCCGGGTTCCCAGTAACACCGCATGGCCTTCTGCCAGGAAACCTTTACCCAGCTCGCGGCCTACTTCACCTGATCCGATAATTCCGACTTTCATAAAAAAATTTTTGTTTTACGAACTCCAATTTCACCATTCTCCATTGTCACCGCCAATCGTAGATTGCCAACCCTCAACGCTCAATTCTCCCATTTCAATTCTCCCTAGCCAATTCTCCATTGCCAATTATCTATTTTCAATTCTCCATTGTCCGTTGTTTCTTCTCCAATTCCAAACGCAAATATCGTAAACCCAGCAAAGTTCCAATCCTTATTCTTTACTTTTACTTCATGGCAAATTCCAATTTGAACGCCGACAAAAACCTGGCAGGGACGGCCGATAAAGAATTTGAGAACAGCATCCGGCCATCGGTGATCCGCGATTTTTCGGGTCAGCCCCAATTAATTGAGAACCTGCTGATTTTCATCAAGGCCGCCAAAATGAGGGATGAAGCCCTCGATCATATTCTATTTCACGGCCCTCCGGGCCTCGGCAAAACCACACTGAGCCGCATTGTTGCCAATGAACTTGGTGTGAACATCAGGGAAACTTCAGGGCCGGTGATCGAAAAACCTGGCGATCTTGCTGGTCTGCTCACCAACCTTGAACCTCACGATGTTTTGTTTATTGACGAAATACACCGGCTCAGCACGGTCGTGGAGGAATATCTCTATTCGGCCATGGAAGATTACCGCATTGATATCATGATTGACACTGGACCAAATGCCAGAAGCATCCAACTCACCCTGAATCCATTTACCCTGATCGGGGCCACTACAAGAAGTGGACTGCTCACAGCTCCTCTCTTATCACGCTTCGGAATAAAATCGAGGCTGGAATATTATGACAGCATCACGCTTCAAAAAATCATTCTTCGTTCCGCCTCCATTCTTAACACGAAAATTACTTCCGATGCTTCTGCGGAAATTTCCCGGCGAAGCCGCGGAACCCCTCGCATTGCTAATGGACTGCTGCGGCGTGTGCGGGATTTCGCGCAGGTGCTCGGAAACGGTATTATCGAAATGGACATCACCAAACACGCACTACGGGCGCTGAATGTTGATGAACACGGACTGGATGAAATGGATAACCGGATCCTGTCTACCATCATCGATAAATTCAAAGGAGGACCCGTGGGTCTCAATACAATTTCTACCGCAGTCAGCGAAGAATCGGGTACCATCGAAGATGTGTACGAACCTTTTTTGATCCAGGAAGGGTTTCTAAATCGCACGCCCCGGGGACGGGAAGCTACCCTGAAGGCTTACGAGCATTTGGGGAAAAAGCCTTTGAGCGGAGAAGGGATGTTGTTTTAGGGTAATTTCTCTGAGAAAATTGTTGACGGTATATGGTGGATGGTGGATGGATCTCAATTGCGAATTCGCACCTGAACTCCATCCACCATCCACCATCCACCATATACCATCAACCATCAACCATCAACAATTAAAACGGAAAGTCCAACTTCAAACTAATATTCCTCCCCATATTATAAATCCCATGAAATGGCCGCGGGTCATCGGGATAAGGTTCGAAGTATTTCAGACGGCTCAAATGATCCTGGTAGGCCACATCAAAAAGATTATTGGCCATAATGTAAACATTCATAAACGTCCGGTCATTCTTATTGGTAATTCCTGTTCCCACCCCCAGATTGATCAGGGTATATCCTGCGGTGGGTGTTTCGGTATTGTCGGTCAGATACACCCTGTTCTGAGTGGCATACCAGGCAGCTTGTACCTTCACAAATCCGTTTACCATATGGTGCTGCTTGTTTTCAAATTCATATTTTAACTCAGACAAGCCATGAACCGGGGGCATCAAAGGAAGGTAACGGTTGCTGTCATTCTGCATTTTTCCTCCCGCCTTTAATTGATCCCCATACACAACAGATATGCTGTTTTCGAAATGCAAAGCCTTGATGGGATGAATGTCCACACTGAATTCGCCTCCGAATAATGCAGCCGCACCTTGCTGGAATTCATACACTGTGTTTCCCGACATCATGGAATCCTTCCCGTTCACCCCCAATAATTTTTCATTGAAAATATAATTGGAGATCCGGTTATAAAAAGCACTACCGTTGATAACAGCATACCTGGAAGTAAAAGTAAAGCCGCCATCTTCCTGAAGACTGAATTCCGGTTTAAAAGATTCATTGCCGATTTGGAATATACCGGTACCGGGATGGACCCCGTTCGCTGAGATCTCGGAAATATTCGGTGCCCGGTATCCCCTGGCAATGTTCAGCTTGGCGGACCATTTGTTGGAAAAAGAATAAGTGGCACCCAGACTTCCTGACACGCCGGAGAATACATGATGATAATTTGAAAATGGTTTTGATGCGCCTACCGTGTCCGCTCCATATACCGGCATATCGAATTGGGTCACCGGATTTGTCCCGGTGTACAATGCCTGGTTGCTGAATGAACGGCTATCGTACCGGACACCCGCAGAAAAATCAAGGTTATTAATTGTTTTCTTGATCATGGCAAAGGGCCCCAGATCAAATTGATGATAATTAGGAATGATGAATTCCGTTCCGTTGGTCGTTGTGTTCTGCTGATACATCCCATTAATTCCCGTAGTCAGATCCCATCCTTTGAAAGAGGGAAAATAATATTTCAGATCATACACATAGGAATTTAGCTGCAGATATAATCCCGGTATCAGCGGCATTTGCGGGTGGCTGTATTCCCGGCGGACACTTCGCTGAAAACCCAGATTCAGCCCGATTCTTCCATTACCCACAATAAAATTGCTGGTGGAATAAATCCGGTAATGCTGTACGTGCTGATGCAGAGGGGTGATGGCGTAAGATTTTAATTCCGCATCGGTTACTATTGGACGCAACGTGTCGGCCTCTGTTATCTGTTTGGTGAATTTCCGGGTGGCAGAGTCGCGGCTCCCATCAGGAATTTCCTGCAGGTCATCGAACAAGGACATATTCAGGTGTGAATAACCGAATGCCCGGTGAAGTCCGAAGGAAAGACTCGCATCGTTCTCCTGGAATGCAGTTCCATACACCCTTCCATCAATCTTATCCTGGTAATTGGTGGCTTCCTTATGGGATGCACGACCCATCCACTCAAACCCATTGGAAGTACCGCCCACCATTCCCGATCCGCCGAACATGCCATTATTGGTTTGATATTCTGCTACCACATCGCCGATCACTTTTCCATCCGGTGCAGCCGGCGTCGGGATCAGGTTGACCACCCCCGCAAGGGCATCAGATCCGTAGGTTAAACTGGCTGGCCCCTTGATTACCTCCACCCGGTCAACACCATATTGGTCCACTTCAATTCCGTGTTCATCCCCCCATTGCTGCCCCTCCTGTCTCACACCATCATAAAGGGTCAGGATACGGTTGAATCCCAACCCCCGGATAAAGGGTTTGGAAACATTCGGACCGGTAGTCAGCGCAGAAACTCCGGGAACTTTCGCAATCGCGTCAATGATATTGGTGCTCAGGTTGTCGACGATGGATGCATGCGTAACCGCCACAATCGGAACCGGGCTTCTTCGGATCTGGGTGGCTTTGGATAGGCCGGTGATAACCACCGGACTTTCCTCAAAATATTGTTGTAACAAAGTAAAATCCATTTGCGTCGGACCCGAGATCGTTACATTTTTAGTAAGCGTTGAATAGCCTATGGCCTGCGCTTCTATCAGATAGGTGCCTGAGGGAAGGTTTGAAAAATGATACTGGCCGAAAGCGTCGGCTATGGCTCCCAGTTTGAGGTCCGCCAGATAAACGGTGGCTCCTGAAATCGGCTTTCCGCTGGTACTATCCTCTACTTTTCCTGAAAGGGAACCACTGACAGGCAGAATGGTCCTTCTCAGAGAAGTCGCCTGACTGAATGTACAGGTAAAGGACAAACCAAAAAGGCTAAAAAGTAAAAATAATTTCATGTCTTGATAGTATTTCTGTTCCACTCATCCCAATGATGGAATGCAATGCTTGTTCCAAATTTATTTTTCACCTGAATCCTTAAGAACAGAAATCTATTGGGGGTCCGCGTACGCCTGTGTGGGGTAAATACCTGAAAACAAATTTGCAAAGCGGGTCTGCATAAGTATACCGGGTAAAGGAAACAAATGGAGCTTCCGCCGGCTGAATATCTGAAAGAAAAGGAGCAACAACTACCAGGTCGTCACAATGGCAATGAAATCCCGAAGCAAAAATCTGCAGTACTGGCTGATTGTATGCTCTTTCCGCATCCTTGTGGTTCGCCAGCAGGTCGTGAAGAAATCTTTTTGGCGTTACGCAAAAAGAAAACAACAACAGAAAAAATGCTGCAGAAAGCCTCCTTATGAGTTGTGGTTGTGCCAATTAATAATTGAATTTACCAAAAATCTGACCATTACTGAATGTTCTCAATAACCCCTGCAATTCCCTGGCCACCGCCAACACAGGCCGTTACGATGCCGAATTTTTTATTCAGCCTTTTCAGATCATGCGTTATTTGAACTGTAAGCTTACAACCCGTGCAGCCCAACGGATGGCCCAGGGCAATGGCTCCTCCGTTTATATTTACAAGCTCAGGATTCAATCCGAGTTTACGGATCACTGCAATTGCCTGACTTGCAAAAGCTTCATTTAATTCAATCAGGTCGATCCGGGATAAATTCATGCCGACCTGCTTCAAAACCTTGGGAACTGCTTCTACAGGACCGACACCCATAATTCTCGGATGAACGCCCGCACTGGCACATCCCACCAGCCTTGCTATCGGCTTCAGCCCCAGCTCCTTCAGTAATCTTTCACTCATCACAATAACAAACGCTGCACCATCACTTGTTTGGGATGAATTACCTGCAGTAACTGATCCATTAGCGGCAAAAACCGGTTTCAGCTTTGCAAGTGCGGCCGCTGAAGTATCCGGGCGCGGACCTTCATCCGTATCCACAATAAATTCTCTTTTTTGTTTTTTACCAAGTTTGTCCAGATAAACTTCTTCCACTTTCACAGGAAGAATTCCTGGTTTGAAATAACCCTGCTTTATTGCATTGAGCGCTTTCTGATGGGATTGAAAGGAAAACTGATCCTGGTCCTCGCGGCTTACTTTGTATTCTTTGGCCACGGCCTCCGCAGTTAGTCCCATGCTGAGATAATAATCGGGATCATCCGAAGCAATCGAATAAGCGGGAACGGGCTTCCAGCCGGCCGTCGGCACCATGCTCATGCTTTCTGTGCCGCCGGCAATAATGCACTCCGCCATCCCTGTCCGGATCTTTGCTGTGGCAATGGCGATGGTCTCCAGTCCGCTTGCGCAATAACGGTTAACAGTAACGCCGGGCGCGTGAACACCCACGGCACGTGCAGCAATAATGCGCCCCACCTGCAGCCCCTGCTCCGCTTCGGGAACCGCATTACCCACGATCACATCATCTACCTGCCTTGGATCCAACTGCGGAACAGATGCCAACAGGCCTTTGATCACTTCTATTGCCAGGTCATCCGGCCTGTAAAACCGGAATCCGCCTCTCCTGGCTTTCCCTACAGCCGTGCGATAACCGGCAACGATATAGGCCTCCTGCATAAATGAATTGGATAATTGCCTGTCAAAGATAGATTGTTCGCACCCTTACTGCAAAAAAGCTACTGTTAAAGTGATATATCTTTGCCCGGGTAAAATAAAAAACCAAATGACTTCCAATTTTTTAATTTTTACTTTTTAATTTTTACTTTCCCTCATGTACAAATGGTTGCGCACCTTATTGTTTCTTTTCCCTCCTGAAACTGTGCACCGTTTTTCCATGAGTCTACTGGGACTTTTTTCTGCCAAAGGATTTACGCGCAACCTTCTCCGCAGGCGCTTTTCCCTGCATGATCCGGTACTGGCAAGATCATTCGCGGGATTGTCTTTCAAAAATGCGGTAGGGCTCGCTGCCGGCTTTGACAAGAACGCGAAATACCTGCAAAGCCTCGAAGTCCTGGGGTACGGATTCGTGGAAGTCGGGACCGTTACACCTGTCGCCCAGCAGGGAAATCCTGGCCCAAGACTATTCCGCTTAAAAAAAGATGAAGCCCTGATCAACCGCATGGGTTTTAATAATGATGGTGTTGACCGGGTTGCAGAACGGCTAAAAAAATGGCAGGAAAAAAACCCCGCCCATGTAAGAGGCCGGATGGTCATTGGAGGAAATATTGGAAAAAATAAGATCACGCCCAATGAGGATGCGTGGAAGGATTACGAAACCTGTTTTCTGAAACTTTTTGCTTACGTGGATTATTTTGTGGTGAATGTGAGTTCCCCGAATACGCCCGGCCTCCGTGAGTTGCAGGAAAAAGAATCCCTGCGCAAAATCCTCACGTGTTTGCAACGAACCCGGCCACAGCAGGAAAAGCCCAAACCCATCCTGTTGAAAATTGCACCGGACCTGGATTTTAAGCAGATAGATGAAGTGCTTTCCCTGTCGATGGAGATTCGTCTCAGCGGGCTTGTCGTATGCAATACTACAGTGTCCAGGCAAGGACTGATCACCGCAGACGATCAACTTAAGCGGATCGGTGCCGGAGGATTAAGTGGCCGGCCCCTGCGTCAAAGATCCACCGAACTCGTTGACTATATTTCCAGGGCAACCCAAAATCAGATACCCATTATCGCGTCAGGAGGTATTTTTAACGGAAGGGATGCGATGGAAAAAATAAACGCCGGAGCTTCACTGTTCCAGGTTTGGACTGGATTTATTTACGAGGGTCCGGCCATTGTAAAGAAAATTTTACGGGCTCAGATCAATTTCAATAGGGCGGAAGCGGACACCGCAGCCGTTTCTGAACGAAGCCGGTGATCGCCTAGACTAACTGCAATGAACCCGGACTGGATTGCCATTAGGATTTCCTCTCCTGTAAAATCCCCCTCCGGGCCAATCAGGATAAGCTGGGATGAAAGCGTGGTATTGATCAACCCACTCAATTGTCTTCTTTCACCGGGGGCGCAATGAGCAATAAATTTCTGATCATAATTAGCCTGCCCTGTCAGTTCCGGAAAACTAATGGGATCCCTTAATTCCGGCATCCAGCATTGTTGGGACTGGATCAGGGCACCCTGCAGCAGGGCCTCCATTCTTTCCTTTCTGAATTGTTGTTTTTCGGTCCTGCTGCATGTCAGCGGAATGATTTCTGCTATTCCCAGTTCAGTTGCTTTTTCCAAAAACCATTCGAAGCGGTTGCTGTTTTTCAACAATGAAAGGGCAACTGTAATCCGGCGGGCGTCTTGTGGTTTACTTAATTTGTCCGATATCCTGACAAGGCAACGTTTTTTATGCGGTTCA
>JANWIY010000035.1 GCA_025449645.1 Chitinophagaceae bacterium
CTCAGAAAGCTATCGTTCTTTGTATGCACATACTGCTTTACATTGGCATCGCCTTTGTCGGTAGTAAGATCCGATAAACTCTGTAAAAGATTAAACCCGGGAAATTGAAATGAGTTACGTAACATCCTGGTTTCATTCATTCCTTCCTGAACTGTATTAAAAGCCTGCTGAAAATAATATTGTGCTTTTTCGTACATTCCCATTAATACGTAAATATTCCCCATCTGCTGGAGAATGAACAGGGAATCCGTCCCATCGGCATATTGAAAGGCCCTGGTACAATATTTCAGCCCGGAATCAAACTTGCTGGATGCCTTTGCATAAAGTATACCTAAAGTAGCGAGGTCCTGGGCGCATCCCTTCCAATGTTTAATGCCAAGGTCTGCCTGAAAGGCTTTCTGAAAGTAGGAAATTGCCTTCGTATAATTTCCTTTCTCCCTGTTGATCAATCCAAGCAAAGCATAAAAAGTTCCGAGCTGCTTACCGTTTCCTGTTTGCTCAAATGCTTCTATTTTACTGTCAAGAAGTTTTTCGGCGGAGAGAATATCCTTTGAAAACCGCAACGCATTTGCATAATAACTTACATAAAAAACAATGAACTCAATACTATCCTTTTCATGATAGTACTTCCGTATAATATCTTCTCCAAGTTTAATGTCCCTGGTACACTGACTATATTCACCCGTATTGAACAGGTATTCAATTTTATCGTTCAATGGCCTGATTGCCAAATCAAATCCTGACTCCCCCTTTAAAGCGTATGCTATGCAACTGTCAATAGCATCAAATTTTTGTTTCATTTGTCCCGATGCACTGTAAAAATAAAATAGGTTGGAATAGTTTCTTACCAATGCCAGGGTACTGCATGTATGTCTGATGATCCCTTCTTTTGCGATCCGGATTGATTGGTTTGTAAATTCAATTGCTGCAGAATAATTTAATTGCCTGTAGTACAACACCGCTATTTTTTGTGTCAGGAACATAAAAGAAGAGTCGTTCTCATAATGACATTCTTCCATTTGTTTCCGTAACTGCAATAATTCTTTTAACTGGTCATCGTTTTTTTGGCCATGGCCATTGAAAACAGCTGTTATTTTCCCTTTAAAGAAATCATTTGTGGGGCATTGACCCCGGGAACAGATTGAAAGGCCAAATAAAATAGCTATAATAAATAGATGGCGGATCTGTTGTCCTTCAAAAAAAAAACTGATAAACCAGATCCGCCCCGTAGTACAGCGATCTGGTTTATCAGTTTTGTCAAACATAAAGAACTGTTTTGCGCAAAATGATTTACTCCACGGACGAACCGATAGTAATTTGCCTGACATTTCGGATTGAATCAGGAATTAAAATACGTCCAGGGCCGCCTCCTCCGGGTTTGGGCGGTGGAGCAGCCTGCGTACCGGCCCTGACAAAGGCAAGCTCAAGACCAACCGCCTCACGATCCGGACCGATCCCATACTCATTATTAAATGTTACGGAATGCAATCTCCAACCAATATATTCCTGAACGGTCAGATGATTTAGAATATACTTTTCAACTGAATCCAGAGCCATTAACCTCTCTTCCTCAGTGGCATCGTGCCTGAATTCCAAATTCCAGTTCAGGTAGTTTTTTATTTTGGCAGTCTCCTCACTGTTGGACTTACAGCCGGATAAACCGAAAATTGTCCAGGCCGCCAGAATACATGACAGCCACGATAAAGATCTCAGGTGTTTGTAGGTGTTATTCATATTGAAGTTTTTTAAAACACAATTAGAGAATCAAGTACTTATAATTTCTTGAGGTATTATCGGCCGGAATTGTAAAGCTTAATCGAAATTTTCAAGGAAGTGGGAAACAGTAATTGTATTAAAAATACAGCTTTGGCCATTTAAATAAGGTCTATTTCCTGTGAAAATGACTAAAAATCTGGTCTCAGCTGCTTTTGGAGGATTCCGGCCCTGAAACACGGGACCGGTAAATAATAATTGCCCAAAATTTTCACGGGTTTGTTACGAATATCCCGTATGCACTCGCGAGGCCACCCGGCTGGATGGGCAGATTGGTGGTTGCCCCGTTTTTCCAATACTGGGGTATATCCGTTTTACCACCCGCTACGTAAACAGTATTGTCCAGGACGAAAATTGAATTTGCCCAGGATGCATCGCCGGATTGCAGGTTTGTAACGGTGCCGTTTTTCCAAAATTGTGCATAGCCATCCTGGCCTCCCGCCACATAGACATTACTGCCGGAAACATAAACTGAATAAGCCTGGGCAGGCATTGGATCCTGGAGGTAGGTGACTTCCGTATTTTTCCAGTACACAGCTGAATCATTGAGCCAGCCGGCCGTATAAACGTCATTGCCGGAAACAAAGATTGAATTGGCATTACTGATCTGGTATTCATCCGACAACTGCGTTTTCACATCGTTTTTCCAATATGCCGCCTTAAAAAATTGATCATACCCCGAAACATACACATCATTACCCGATACATATATTGAAAAAGCCTGTGCATAATCAAATAAGTGATAAGAGCCAATCGTATTTACCGGCGGCGTTGGAGGAGTCGGATAGGGCGGGGTCAGCGGGGTCAGGTTAACAAGAGCACCATTTTTCCAATAGACGGCAATACCGACACTATCGCTGGTTAGTTCGTATCCCGCAACATAAACATCCCCTCCGGATACAAAAATCGAATTCGCAAATGCCCTCTGTGCCTTGGGCAGATTTGTAAGCATGATTTCGGTTCCGTTTTTCCAATACACAGCATTTATCGCGACTCCTGTGTTGATATTTCCGGTGTATTCACTGCCCGCCACATATACGTCCGTGTCAGAAACAAAGATCGATGAAGCTGTAGAATAATTATTTGGAGATTGTTTTGGCAGAACTGTAGTAATACCGTTTTTCCAGTATAAGGCTGAATTTGCACCATTTCCGGCAACATATACAGTAGCGCCGGCCGTCATCGTATTGGTCACAGTTTTCCTGCAGGCCGAAGATAATATGATCAGCGAAAGGATGGCAAAACAATCAATCAGGCGGCATCTCATACCTTCAGGTTTAACTCATTGAAGTTACTATTTGATCCGCGTTATTCAAAATGGCGGATCATTGAATTTAATATCATCCCGTCAGTATCTTACGGATAAATAAATTCGGCTCAATCTTTAATTGTCTTCAACATCTCCTGCACCGCGGCTTCCAATTGCTGATCCTCACCGTTTAAAATCTTTTCATATTCGTTTGGTACGCGTATATCGGGTTCCAGCTCATGATTTTCTGTGGGATGGGTTTCGCCTGCTCCGTAAGTAGATATCATGGGAATACCGAATACAATGGTTTTGTCGATCTGAGTTTCCCACCATACGGCAGTTCCCGTACCCGCAACGGGCATGCCAACCAGTTTGCCGATACCTATTTCTTTATACGCATATGGGAACATAAATGCGTCTGAATAATTACATTCACTCATCAGTACGCAACTGGGCTTTGTCCATTTGTTCAGAGGTTCGCCACCGAGGGTCACATGACTCTGGGGCCGCATGGTGAAATAGAGTTTTCCGCTCAAAAAAGTAACCAGGTCATCATGCAGCCAGCCGCCTCCGTTGAATCTGGAATCCACGATCAGTGCTTTTTTATTAACGTTTTTCCCCAGCACTTTATCAAAGGTTATCCGGAAACTGGGATCATCCATGCTGCGCACATGCACATAGCCTACTTTGCCAGCAGACAGGCTATCCGTCAGATATTCCATCCGCTTGACCCAACGGTTATATAAGAGAACACTTCCCTCTGTTCTGGGTTTGATGGGTTTGACAGTTTCCTCATATTTGGCGCCGGATGATGCATCATGAAAACTGATAAGCGTAAACTTTCCGGCCTTCCGGTTAAGCAGGGTGGCCCAGTCGAAATCGCCGGTTATGGCAACTCCATCAATCTTATCGATCACCGAATGACCGTTCATGTGTGTTCCATTCACATCGAATGGACCGTCAGGCAATATCTCTTTTACCCAAAGCCCGTCTCCCTTTTTACTCAGATCATAGAGCAAACCCAGGGCGGCAGTTTCATCCCCGTTGGGAAGATCAGGATAATACCGCCCACCCGTATGCGAAACATTCAGTTCACCCAAAAACTCACTCAGCAAAACCTGGAAATCGTAATTGTTATTAATGTCAGGGAGGAATTGTTTATATGTATCATGATAATAATCCCAGTCCACTCCCTGGAGATTCGGATCGAATAATTTCTTTCTTACCTGTTTCCAGATATGATCAAAAATATATGCTCTTTCAGCGTCTGCATTCAACTCCATATCCGAATTGATCTTAACCGGTGAAATCTTGCCATCCTCCACATTCACTTTCTGTATATTTCCGTCAGCCAGCACAAACAGGAATTTTCCGTCCTTAGTCAAATCCAGGGTTCCTCCCTTGGCATCCAGCTTGGCAAGTAATTTGGTTTCATGGGTACGCAATATGGTTTCCCATAGATCATATCCCTTATCGTACCGGGCAAGATAATAGAGCTTTTCGCCATCCTTTGATAGTTTCGGCGTGCGCAGGATAGCGGAATTTATTGACAGCCTTTGCGTCCGGTCCTCCAGGTTCTTCAGGTTTGGGATCAGAGGCTCCGGCGTTTTTTTGGATTTGGCGGAGTCCTTTTTTTCTTCTTCTGTCTTGAGGTCAAAATCCTCCTTGTTCAATTGAAAGCGGTCCCAGGCTTTCTGGTCAAAGAACATGGCATATACATCGGTCTGGGCGCCGCGGCTGAGGTTCTTCATACCGTTCTTGTCGCTTGTCCAATACATCATCCTTCCATCCAGGCCCCACTGTGGATATTCGTCGCTGAATCCGCTTTCGGTCAGGTTAATCCTTTTCCCGGATCCATCATCACTGATCAGTACAACGTCATCCTTGCCCCATCCACCACCTTCTGCTGATTCGGCAAGCAGGTATTTGCTGTCCGGAGACCAGGTGAAATACTGATCTCCATCCCTATAAGAGAAATTAACTCCTTCGGGTATGAGGGTAGTGACTGCCTTCGTCGCCAAATTGTACGATTTCAAAATATTTCTTTCTTCCAGGTAGGCAATCTTTTTGCCATCCGTCGAATAGATACCCTGAAACTCATCCCTGGGACCGGCAACAATATCTTCCGTTTTTAACAGCGTGGCGGCATAAAAATAAGGTTCATCCTTATTAACAATGGTCACCTGCTGAATATCCCAGGAGGAATGTTCAACCGAATAAAGAAGCGAGCGTCCATCCGGACTGAACTGAAGCATTCTTTCCTGAAATGGCGTATTGGTCACGCGACGGGTAGTGGATCCGTCTGCTGAACTCACAAAAATATCTCCGCGAAATACAAATGCCACCTCTTTCCCATTGGGTGACACCGCGATTTCTGAAACTTCAGCTTTCACGGGAATGCTGGTGATCTGACTTGCTGCAAAATCAGCACTCAGGGTGATCATGAGCTTCACCGGTTCCTGACCTTCAATGAGCGTATATATATCCCCGTTATAGGTGAGGGCGAATTTCCCATCCTTTGAGCGGGAAAGATTCCGCACCGGGTTTTTATCAAATTTCGTAAGCTGCTGTACATCACTTGTTTTATTGAGAGAAGACCTGAATAAATTCTGCGTCCCGTTCCTTTCGCTCAGATAATAAAATGTGTCGCCGTTTCCCCAGACCGGCTCCCGGTCCTCGCCTTTAAAGTCAGACACCTGCATATATGTATTATGGAGTATATCATATACCCAGATATCCCTGGTTACGGCTGAAGTATGATGTTTCCTCCAGGGATCTTCATATCCCTTCCTGTCCTGAAAAATAAATTTGTCGCCCCGGTCATTATAATGCACGTATTCTGTTCCGGCACTATTGAGCATAATACTTTTCCCTCCTTTTACCGGAACTTCGAATAATTTCATAAACAGCCCGTCCAGCGGAAATCTAACCGAAGTATAAACATCATGCTGGTCCGTACCAAAAACCACGCTTTGGTCATCCGGTGTGAAATCATATGGAATATCCTTACCGGAGTTAAACGTCAGCCGATTCACACTGCTGCCGTCGGCCTGCATGATATAAACATCAAAGCTGCCATACCGGTCGGAAGCAAACGCGATTTCTTTACTATCATGACTCCAGACGGGATACCCGTTATAAGCACTGTTTATGGTCAATGCGATGGCCGCACCTCCTTCAGCCGGAACCTTGAACAGGTTGCTCTTATATTCGAATGCAATCCATTTCCCATCGGGTGAAATAGCAGGCTGTTGCATCCACCTCGGCTGAATTTGAGCAGTGACTGACACTATAAGAAAAATGGATACAGCAAATAATGAAACTAGCTTTTTCATGATTTTATTTATTAAGCAGTAGGAAGAATTTGATAGTTTGGGAAGATAAAAATAAGAAGATGCAACAATATGAAGTACCAGTTCGGTTATTTTTAACCGGGATGAGACAATATGAAGTACCAGTTCGGTTATTTTCAACCGGAATGAACTATATAAATCTTATTTTCCCATATAAATACCATAAAATGAAAACAACCGCTTTGTTGGGAATTTTTTTATCCATTGGCGGACTTGCCTTCGCCCAACAGCAACCCCTCCGGGTAGGCGTGGCCGGTCTTAAACATGATCATGTATACGGACTTATGGAGAACTATAAGAAGGGAAGAGTGATCATTCTGGGCATTGCAGAAAGCGATGCGGAATTGGTGCAGCGCTATAAGAAAAAATACAAGTTGCCGGATTCCCTCTTCTATACCAGCGTATCAGCCATGTTGGATCATATAAAACCCGATGCAGTGCTGGCCTATAATCCAATATCCGATCACCTCGCTGTAGTGGAAGCCTGCGCTCCGAAACGGATTTCGGTAATGGTGGAAAAACCCCTGGCCATCAGCGTAAAGCAGGCGGAACGGATGGCAGCACTGGCCAATCAATTTCATATCCATATTCTCACAAATTATGAAACGACCTGGTATGGCAGCAACCAGCAGGTTTATGAAATGATACATGCGCAAAAAGCCATTGGAAATATCCGCAAAATGGTTGTGCATGATGGCCACCAGGGACCTATCGAGATTGGGTGCAGTCCGGATTTTTTAAAATGGCTTACAGATCCGGCGAAGAACGGTGCGGGTGCCCTGGTTGATTTCGGTTGTTACGGAGCCAACCTGATGACCTGGCTTATGGAAGGGAAAGCGCCCATTGCGGTTACAGCCATCACCCGGCACTATAAACCGGATCTTTATCCCAAAGTGGATGATGATGCTACGATCCTGCTCGAATACCCCGGCGCTACCGGTCTTATTGAAGCATCCTGGAGCTGGCCTTTCGGCATCAAGGATCTGGAAGTATTTGGTCAAACGGGCTATCTCCATGCCCTGAACAGCAATACCCTGCAGGAAAGGCTTCACGACAGCTATGATAAAGTAGAAGTAAAGCCTGCTGCATACACGGATAATTTAGTTTACCTGGCAGCCGTATTGCGGGGGGAACTAGATCCCGGGAACGATCTCTCTTCCCTTGAGAATAATCTCATCGTTGTTAAAATACTGGAAGCGGCCATGCAATCTGCACGCGAAGGGAAAAGGATTGTGCTTTGAGTATCCGCTGGTTACCGCTTCCCGTCAGGGAAAAGCAGGCCCCGGGGCATGATTATTGAACATCAACCTGTAAATTGTTCAATAATGCAAAAAATTTTTAAACACGGGTTGTCTTTATTGTTATTGATAACCATTTTATTTGCTGGAACCGGCTGCGTGGAGCAGCATTACTATCACCAGTATCATCATCATACCCGTGAGTACTATGACCGTCATCATATGCCACCACCGGCAGGCGTTAATTTCGATATCCACAATTAATTTGAGTTAAGGGTTAGGAGTTATGAGTTATGGGTTATGAGTTATGAGTTATGGGTTATGGGTTATGAATTTAAATTTCCCTACATTCAACGGTTGTCCATCACTCATCATCATTCATAACCCATCATTCATAACCCATCATTCATAACCTATATCACCTACGAGCGATTGATAATCAATAACTAATAAAATTAGTAGTATAAAACTAAATAAATTAGTATACTTGCAGGATCATGTATCTCAACTGCAAGACTTATTTTAGTTTTCTGTACGGTACTTTTTCAACCCGGGAACTTGTTCAAACGGCCGTGGATAAGGGCGTTACAGCTTTGGCACTCACCAATATCAACGCTACCTGTGATACCTGGGATTTTGTAAAGCTTTGCAGGGAAGCGGGCATTAAACCCATCGCCGGTGTTGAGATACGCAACCAGGATCAATTACTTTATATTTTACTCGCTGCAAACAAGAAAGGTCTTGCATGGATTCATGATTTTGTATCGGAGTATCTGCTGACCGGGAAAGATTTTCCGGAAGCTGGTACGGATCAATCCTTTTTTTTGGATAGCCGGGACGGATTTGTGGTCTATCCACTGGGCGCTAAGAATCCGGAAGACCTGCTGCTGAATGAGCGGATTGGGATATTGCCATCAGAACTAACGAGGCTATTCAATCCGGATCTTCGTAAACATGAGAATAAACTGGTTATCCGTCAACCGGTAACCGTTCAGGATAAAGCTCATTTTTCTTTGCACCGTCTGCTTCGCTGCATTGCAAAAAATACCATCCTGGCAAAATTGTCTAAAGAGGAACAGTGCGAACCGACGGAAACCTTTCTTTCTCCTTCGGAACTCTTAAATAAATTCAGTGCCTATTCATTTATAGTTACCAACACCTATAAGCTGATGGATCAATGCCATATTGAAATGCAATTCGGCATAGATAAAAATAAAAATACCTATGGCGGAACAAAGGAAGACGACCGGGTCTTCCTGGAAAAACTGGCTATGGAAGGGCTCAAAAAACGGTTTGGTCCGAATAACAAATTAGCCGCAGAGCGGTTAAAAAAAGAATTAAAGATCATCAACGACCTGGGGTTTAACAGCTATTTTTTAATCAACTGGGATTTTATCCGTTATGCCCAGCTCCGGGAATATTATTATGTCGGCCGGGGCAGCGGAGCCAACTCGATTGTAGCCTACTGTCTTTTCATCACCAACGTAAATCCCATCGAGCTCAATTTATATTTTGAACGATTTTTAAATCCGCATCGCAAATCACCGCCGGATTTTGATATCGATTTCTCCCATACTGACCGGGATGATGTGATGGATTATATCTTTAAGCGTTATGGCAAAAGCCAGGTTGCCCTGTTGGGCTCCTACCCCACTTTTAAACATGATTCCATTATCCGGCAGCTGGGCAAGGTTCTGGGCATGCCTGATAAAGAAATTGTGGAGCTTCAGCGGACCAATACGGCCAGGGACAGCAATAGCAGGCTGATCCTGCAATATGGAAAGCTCATGCAGGGATTTCCAAGTTATCCTTCGCTGCATCCCTGCGGCATGCTGATCTCCCAGGAACCCATTGTAAACTATGTATCTCTCTTCATGCCGCCCAAGGGATTCCCTACTGCACAGATCGATATGTTCGTAGCCGAAGATATTGGCATGAATAAATTTGATATCCTGAGCCAGCGCGGTTTGAGTCATATCAGGGAAGCGCAGCGGCTCATCAAACAAAACAGGGGAGTCAGCATAGATATTCACGACCTGGAAACATTTAAGAAAGATAAAAATGTAGCCACACAGATCAGGAACGCCAATTCTATCGGATGCTTTTATATTGAATCACCGGCCATGCGCCAGCTGCTCAAGAAACTGCGTTGTGATGATTATATCACACTGGTTGCAGCAAGTTCCATCATCCGTCCCGGCGTGGCGCAATCGGGAATGATGAAAGAATATATTTACCGTTATCATAACCGGGATAAGATCAATTACCTGCACCCCTTGTTTGAAGAACATTTATCGGAAACCTTCGGCGTGATGGTCTTCCAGGAAGACGTGATAAAAATTGCGCATTATTATGGAGGACTTGATCTGGGGAAGGCCGACATATTGAGACGCGCCATGTCTGGCAAATACCGGTCGAATAATCAATTCGAGATGATCAAAGAGGAATTCTTTTCCAGTTCAAAGAAATTGGGAAGGGACGAGACACTGACGGCGGAGATCTGGCGCCAGATGGAAAGTTTTGCCGGTTATTCTTTCAACAAAGCCCATTCGGCCAGTTTTGCAGCGGAAAGCTATATGAGTCTTTATCTGAAAACCTACTATCCGAAGGAGTTCATGGTAGCCGTCATCAATAATTTTGGCGGATTTTATTCAACAGAACTTTATTTTTTGGAATTGTTAAAGATCGGAGGTGATATTGAGCCGCCCTGTATTAACCGGAGTGATAAGTACAGCAATATTCAGGGCAGTAAAGTTTATACCGGTTTTGTGCATGTCAAGCGCCTGCAGGATAAGCTCGTGGAGCAGATCCTGGAGGAGCGGAGAAATCATGGAGAGTACCTGCATCTCCAGGATTTTATTGAAAGGACAGCCGCAGGGTTGGAACAGCTCAATACATTGATCAGCATTGGAGCATTCCGGTTCACGGGGAAATCAAAAAAGCATTTGCTTTGGGAAGCGAATTTTTTACAAAAGAAAAATCAGCCTCAGCTGCACAATGGCCCCGCACTTTTTCATGAAGCGCCGGTGGAATTTACCCTGCCTGAATTGGTTGACACCCGCCTGGATGATCTTTATGATCAGATAGAAATCTTAGGTTTTCCGCTCACCAATCCTTTTGAACTGGTGGATGATGATCCGGGAAAATATATCAGGGCCGCTGATTTACACCTGCATACAGGAAAGATCGTATCTGCACTCACCTATTTTATTGCCCGCAAGCATGTGGTGACCAAATACAATGATGAAATGTTCTTTGGAACTTTTGTAGACGCTGAGCTAAACTGGATCGATACCGTTCATTTTCCGGACTCGGCGAGGAATTTTCCGTTGCACGACAGTGGGTTTTACCGGGTCAGGGGCAGGGTCGCGGAAGATTTTGGCGTGCACAGCATTGAAGTGAACAGGATGGAGAAAGTCGGTCATAAAAAAAGAATCTACGAAAATCTCAGTTAACGGTCATGGCAAGCGAAAGACATATTGCACACCTGGACCTCGATACTTTTTTTGTATCGGTCGAGCAGATGCGCAATCCGGCCCTGACCGGCAAACCTATCCTGATCGGGGGAAGCAATGACCGCGGGGTGGTCGCTGCCTGCAGTTATGAAGCCCGGAAATTCGGGATCCACAGCGCCATGCCCATGTATATGGCAAAAAGATTGTGCACCCATGCGATCGTAATCAAAAGCGATTTTGAAGCCTATAGCAAATATTCTAAAACCGTTACGGACATCATCAGGGACACCGTTCCTGTTTTTGAAAAAGCATCCATCGATGAGTTCTATGTAAACCTCACCGGGATGGATAAATTCCATGGCTGCAAAAAATTCACTGATGAACTAAAAGCAAAAGTGATCCGCGAAAGCGGCTTACCGGTTTCCTATGGTCTCGCCAGCAATAAGCTCATCAGCAAAGTAGCCACCAATGAAGCCAAACCCAACGGACAGATGGAGATCCCCTTTGGCTATGAGAAATCATTCCTGGCCCCTTTGAGTATTATGAAGATCCCCGGGGTCGGAACGCAAACCGGGTACAAGCTGCTCAAGATGGGCATCGAGACAGTGAAGAAATTAAGCGAAATACCGGTGACCATGCTGCAAACCTTTTTGGGAAAAAATGGCGTTGAACTGTGGCGGAGGTCGCAGGGCATAGACGAATCCCTGGTAATCCCTTACCGCGAACAAAAATCCATATCTACCGAAAGAACCTATCAACAGGATACCATCGATGTTCAGTTTCTTTTGAGTGAACTCAACCGGATGACTGAAAAAATAGCTTTCGAGCTGAGACAGCAACAGCGGCTGACGGGATGTGTGACGGTGAAAATCCGGTATTCTGATTTTGAGACGCACGATATCCAGAAAATGATCCCTTATACCAATACGGATCATGAGCTGTTCAAAGTGGCTCACAGCCTGTTTACCCGGCTCTTCGAACGGCGTCAGCTGATCCGTCTCATTGGGATCCGTTTTAGTCATCTTATCCCCGGCACTTACCAGATCAATCTTTTTGAAGACAGGCAGGAAATGATCAGTCTTTATCAATCCATCGATCATATTAAAAAAAGATTCGGGGAAGGACTTTTAATAAGAGGAAGATCCCTGTTTCATGACCGGAATATATAAACCAAAATATCCCTTCCATTGTTTTTAATAAATAAATTGCCATGAACTCCGCAATTCCGACAACTAAAACAAGTCTGATTGAATACAGGGAAAACAGGTATACCTGCAACCAGATCGAATGTAACGGGACGATCCTTTATCAGATCGTTTTCAATAAATCCTACCTTTATTTAACCAGGGCGGCAGGAGCCGGCGGACAGTTCTTTTGGACGTCCATACCCCAAGACCCTAAACTGGCCCATCTGGTCATTGAACTTGGTAAAAAAATTGAGCATCAATTCAAATAATTATTATGTGCTACTATAACGGGATAAAAGTTGCCAAAACGGAGTATGACCGGCTGAAAGATTTAGAAAAACAAGTGGCTTTCCTGAACGAAGAGCTCGCTATTTTTAAAGGATTTGACTATAATGATTTCCCGGTTATCAGGCCACTCCCCGGAACCCACGAAACAGAGCGGGTACATATGCAATGGGGGTTTCTGCCTTCCTGGTTGAAAAATAAAGAATCGGTAGATAAATTCCGGAATGGTTA
>JANWIY010000036.1 GCA_025449645.1 Chitinophagaceae bacterium
CGAAGCGGCAAAGCTTCGCTTGCGTCCTATCCTGATGACGTCCTTTGCGTTTGTTGTCGGCCTGCTCCCGCTAACCTGGGCTACCGGCGGATCTGCCCTCGGCAATCGATCTATCGGAGCGGGCGCAGTAGGAGGGATGCTTACCGGAGTGGTCCTCGGCGTATTTATTATTCCGGTGCTCTTTGTGATCTTCCAGTTCCTGCAGGAAAAAGTGGTCGGAAAACCAAAACCTCTCAGAACGAAATATGAGCTTAAATCAGAATGAACCATGGGGTGCTTAAAAGCCAGAAGAGATTGGATGAACACAACTGATTTTTTCAGATACCTTTTTTATTTTAGCCTGACGCTGTTTAGTGTTTCCTGCATTACAGGAAAGAATTACCATCGCCCTTCTCTCGCTCTCCCCGGGAGCTTCGGTGAGCAAAAGAGTTATTCAGATACGAACAGCATTGCCGACCTGAGCTGGAAAGATTTTATTGCAGATCCGGAACTTCAGCAGCTTATAGATAGCGGCATAAACAGGAATTACGATTTGCAACTCGCCTTGCAAAGGATCGGCATTGCATATGAACAGGTAAAGCAGGCGAAATTCCTGTGGTATCCTCAGGTTGATTTGCAGTTAAGCGGGCAAGTAGACCGGCTATCGGAGAATAGCCTGAATGGAATCAGCACGAATAGTTTCCTGGGAAAAAGTTATGTAGAAGATTATCTCAGTCAGCTCAATTTGAGTTGGGAAATAGATATCTGGGGCAAGATCAGCCGCCAGAAGGAATCCGCACTGGCCTTATATCTTCAATCCTATGAAGCGGCAGAAGCCGTGCAGACACAGTTGGTTTCAGATATTGCGCAGGGGTTCTTTAACCTGCTTATGCTTGATCAGCAACTCAGGGTGACCAAAGAAAACCTTGATCTGAATGAGCACTTTGTGCAGATGACCCGGCTGCTATACGATGCAGGTGAAGTTACTTACCTCGCCGTGCAACAGGCGGAGTCGCAGAAACAATCCACTTCCCTGCTCATTCCGCAATTGGAACAAAACATTTCGATTCAGGAAAATGCCCTGCATGTCTTAACGGGAAGCCTGCCTGGTCCGGTGATGCGCCAGGATTCATTAAATGATTTACATTTCCAGGATACATTGTCTGCCGGCCTCCCTGTGGCCTTACTCAGCCGCAGACCCGATGTTCGTTCCAGCGAAATGGCCTTGGTTTCTGCAAATGCTCAGGTAGGTATCAACCAGGCCAATATGTATCCCGCAATTAACATCACGGCTGGGGCAGGACTGGAATCTTTTAAAGCCAGCAACTGGTTTAATATTCCGAATTCTTTATTCGGAATTGCCACGGGAACGATCATTCAGCCCCTGTTCAGAAGAAGGGAATTAAAAACCCAGTATGAAACGGCAAAGCTGCAAAGGGAAGAAGCCGTAATTCAATTCAGGCAATCTGTCCTCACCGCGGTTTCGGAAGTGAACAATGCGCTGGTGCAGATCGATAAGCTTAAAGAGCAGGAAACGCTCGCAACCGCCCAGACAGATACGCTGAAAGCTGCAGTATCCAATGCGCAATATTTGTTTCAAGCCGACATGGCCAATTATCTGGAAGTGGTTACTGCACAACAGAACGCTTTGCAGGCGCAACTGAATCTGGCTTCCATCAGGCGGCAGAAACTGGATGCGATTATTGAATTGTACAGGGCTTTAGGGGGAGGATGGAGATAAGTGATAGGTTGATGATTGTCATGAGTTATGAATTATGAGTTATGAGTGATGAACTTCCGCTGCAAAAACAAGACAGATGCTGACTGTTACATTCACCCATACCTCACGACAACCATAAACCTAACTCATGAATTCCTGAAAGCTCAAGAACGGATGCAATAATCTTCCATAAAGATAAATAAGCGGTGCTGCAACCGGACGGTGGTTCTTCCAGACTTTATATTCATCTTTCATAAACCGGTTCCAGTTTGTTCCATTGAGTTGGGCCCGGCCGAGTGTTATACAGGGCTCATGAATTTTAGTAGTGTGCCACCACCCGCAGGGGAAGAATAAAGTTTCCCCTTCATTCACTGTAACAACAACTGACCTTGCTTCACGGAATAATGGGAATTGTGTATAGTCGGGATTCCATACATCCACAGATGAGAATTTAGGGTTATCCTTTTTCGGATACATATACTTATTCTGATCCGGGCCATAAAGGAAAAACTCTTTTGATCCATATACCTGCGTGATCTGCGTATTCATGTATAGCGCATCAAAATGCAGAAAAGGAAAAGCAGAGCCCCGCCCACCTAAAAAAAGTTCATAAATTTCTGTTCCGTATATCATTGACCGCGGAACCAGCGGGTGGTTAATGCGGTCTACTTTTCCAAATGAGATATCCGGGCGCATTTCTTTCAGCAATTCGGGAAAACTCCTTTCTACGTTGAAACTGAAAGGATAGGGAGCAGGATTTTCCGCGGATGCGCTCAACATCCGGTCAACAAAATCAGCCATATTGTAGGTAACTCCCTTGACTTCCCTGGTGAGATGGCCGTATTTTTCTTTGAAAAAAGCAGGTGTGAATTTCCCAATGGCACTCCATTTACTTACTGCATCTGTAAGGACCACTGGTATCGCCGGCTTCACATATTCTTCAATCAGCTCTTTGCGGGTAAGGTTCGACCGTTTGTCAACGGCAGTAAGTGTTCTGCTATCAATGGAGGGTTTGGACATACTTGTGCGGTTTAGGCATATACTCTTCGGCTTCCATCAAAAGCATTGGATTCTTGTTTTTAAGAGAAGTTTTAACGTCGTAGATACTTAGAAAAGTCCACAACAGCTAAAAGTAATTTTTTTGCCTGAAATTTAAAAATTTTTCCGCTACAACTCTGCCGCATAAAGGGTTATATTCTGCCCATCCGTGAACCGGTCTAAGAATCTGCGACAGTCTTTCGTTATAAGCAAATCATATTTTTCAGAAAGAATGCTGCATGTTCAAATGCACGATCTACTTCCATTATCTTAATTTTAATCAAATAACGCTTATGAACAGAAGAAAATTTTTGCAAACGGGTTCCCTGACAGGCATCGGTCTTACGACTGCCGGCCTCGGATCACTCAGGGCGTCCGAATTAAAACCAGAAGATCGTGGAGCGTCCGCAGGACCTCCTGCATTTAGCCTTGAAGAAATTTCCATAGGCGATTTGCAGAAGAAAATGCAACTGAATGAAGCAACATCTGTATCAATAACGCAAGCCTATCTCGATCGCATAAAGCAAATTGATAAGCAGGGACCAAAACTCAATGCCGTGATTGAAATCAATCCCGACGCCATCACAATAGCTGAGCGTATGGACAATGAAAGAAAACAGGGAAAGATAAGAAGTGCCCTGCACGGAATTCCTATCCTGGTAAAAGACAATATCAATACCGGGGATCAGCAAATGACAACGGCAGGTTCGGTGGCACTGTTGGGCAACAAAGCAAAAGAAGATGCATTTATTATGAATCGGCTTCGCGAGGCCGGCGTGGTTTTACTGGGAAAAACAAACCTCAGCGAATGGGCGAATTTCCGTTGCTCCCATTCCACCAGCGCATGGAGCAGCCGGGGCGGACAAACGAAATGCCCTTATATCCTGGACAGAAATCCCTCGGGATCCAGCGCCGGGTCCGGTTCCGCTGCTGCAGCTAATCTTTGTACGGTTAGTGTGGGGACCGAAACAGATGGCTCGATCGTTTCGCCCGCCTCTGTTAACGGATTAGTCGGCATAAAACCGACTGTGGGCTTATGGAGCCGCACGGGCATCATTCCTATTTCCGCAACACAGGATACGGCAGGCCCTATGGCCCGAACCGTAACGGATGCTGCCATATTACTCGGCGGCGGTACAGGTGAAGATCCTCTGGATCACGCGACCCTTAATAATAATGGGAAAGGATTAAAGGATTATAGTTCTTTTCTTACCCGCGACGGGTTAAGAGGGAAACGTGTGGGATTGGAGAAATCCCATCTGGAGGGCAATCCATTTCTTGTTGCGCTGATTCGGGACGCTATAAAAGTATTGGAATCTCAGGGTGCAACGGTGGTCGAAGTGGACGTTCTGGGTCCGCTCAAAGCTTTGGGAAATGCGGAATTCCAGGTATTGCTGTATGAATTCAAAGACGGACTCAATCGGTATCTGGCTTCATCCCCGGCCAATGTTAAGTCGCTGAAGGAAGTGATCATTTTTAATCTTGCCAATGAATCTGTGACCATGCCATATTTCAATCAGGATACGCTTATTGAAAGTAATGGTAAAGGCAATCTGGATAGCAAAGAATACATGGACGCTCTTGCAAAGACTACCGGATTCCGCCAGACCATCAGGGACCTCATAACAACAAATAAACTTGATGCTCTCACGGGTATTACCAACGGGGCTGCCTGCTGCATCGACCTGGTGAATGGGGACTATGACAACGGACCTTCATTGTCAACCCCGGCAGCCATTACCGGCTTCCCTCATATTACGGTCCCGATGGGCCAGGTGCATGGATTACCTGTCGGCATCTCTTTTTACGGTGATGCATATTCGGAGCCGGCCTTGATCTCTATGGCATTTGCATATGAACAGGCTTCCCTTCATAGAAGGAAACCGGCTTTTCAGCAGGATCTCGTATCCTAGAATTCTAATTTGTCATTTCCTGGGGACCCCGGCAGCGGCCTGTTTTTTCCGCAATTTTAGGCTTTAAAATTTGGTATTCCTGACCGTTTTCGGACGGTCGGATAGGAAGGTTTTTAATCGTTATATTATATATAAATTTACAGTGTAAAAGGTTAATTGTAAATTGATTGACCATTGATGACAAGGAGGGTTGAAGAGATCCCGGATCATTCAAAAACCCTGGCCAAATGTGTTCGGTGGAAATTCCATTGACTAATGGTTTCTAATTCTATGATTATCTGAAAAATATGTTTAATTTGGCTCTGTTTGTTTTGAATTATAAACCCCTTTTTCATGGAAGTTAAAAGAGTGGGGGATATCTCCCAGGAAGAATTCATGAATGAATTTTATCTGAAAGGTATTCCTGTGGTATTTGAAAATGCATCAAGGGTCTGGAAAGCGAAAGGCCTTTTTAGTCCGGATTGGTTTCGTGAAAATTTTGGTAATCGCAGCACCGACGTGAAAGGAACAACTTATACCATGCGTGAGATCATGGACATGGTTGAATCCAGTTCCGAATCCAAACCCGCTCCTTATCCTTGTATTTTCGATATTCTTGAAACACTTCCAGAACTGCTTCCCCTGCTTGAGCCGCTTGACTTGAATTATGCAAAGCCAAACTGGCTGAGGACAAAATGGTTTAGCCGAGGACATTGGGGAAGCGCCACCGAGGTCTTTATAGGAGGCCCAGGGGGTAAGTTTCCTTATCTGCATCTCGATTACTACCATCTCAATGCCTGGATAACCCAGCTTTACGGGGAGAAAAGATTTACAGTTTTTCCACGAGGCCAGGAGCAATTGCTCTATCCAAAAGCCGACGATCCCTGGCGCTCAGAACTTAATATTTTTGAACCCGATTTTGAGAAATTTCCGCTTTATAAAGAAGCGACACCAATTCATTTTACTGTAGGGCCCGGAGAAACATTATTTATTCCCTTCGGCACCTGGCACACGGCCTATTCTCTAACGCCAACGATTTCTGTTGCTTTTGATCAGCTCAATCGCAAAAATTATAAGGATTTTTTGAAAGACGTCTGGGAATTCAGAAAAAAAGACAGTAAGCTGAAGGCGGTGGCCACATATTCGTATGCCTGGCTGGCCGGCCAATCCTGCAGGATTACCGAAGGCTGATGATAATTCCATATCCGGAAAACACCTGCTTTTAATAGGATCACCCCACCCGGGTTGCCGGGGAGTGATATTTAATCTATAACCCGAAGAAAATGCCAGATTTTCGTTACTTGCTAAAAAATAACCTTATACCTCCGAGCCATGGGTGTGATTGAATTTTCTTTCAGGAATAAGGAGGGCGGGGCAAAAGAATTTGTACAAACGCTTTTTTACCCCCATGTTGATCAGACACCTGATGCTGTTGCCGTGCGTCATGGGAAAAATATTCTTACATATGCGCAACTTGAACAGCAATCCACAACACTTGCAGCAGCAATCCTGAAACATTCACCTTCTTCTGCCATCATCGGTGTAAGTATTACCCGGAATACGCAAATGATCGTTGCTGTGCTTGCTATTTTAAAATCGGGTAAGGCGTATCTGCCAATAGACCCCGAATATCCCGCAGATCGTTTGAAGCAAATGATTGGGGATTCCGGTATTGATTTATGTATCTGCCTTCCCGAAGAAGCAGACCTCTTTGAATCCCGGGGTCTTCATAGTATCGATCCCTCCGCCCCGACCGGTATCCGCTTCTCCGGCACGCCCACTTTCACTCAGGGCAGCCTGGCTTATATCCTATTCACGTCCGGATCAACTGGCAAGCCTAAAGGCGTTAGCATGGGTCATGCAGCACTTGCTAACCTTTTAATCTGGCAACAAAAGAATTCGAAATCTGCAGCAGGAACAAATACGCTTCAGTTTGCACCATTGAGTTTTGATGTTTCATTTCAGGAAATATTTTCAACGCTGAGTACCGGAGGAACCCTGGTACTTATTGATGACGACCTGAGACTGGACCCGCAGCAGTTGCTTCGTTTCATCAGAGATGAATCCATTCACCGCATTTTTGTTCCTTTTGTAGCGCTTCAGTATCTCACGGAAGCTGCAGACGCCATAAATCTTTTTCCGGGTTCGTTGCAGGAAGTGATTACAGCCGGCGAGCAACTCAAGGTTACACGTCAGGTGATCCGTTTTTTTAAGGCATTGCCGGATTGCGTTTTATTTAATCAGTATGGCCCTACTGAGTGCCATGTAGTTTCGGCCCTCAAGCTGGATGGGGACCCCGAGAGCTGGCCTCAGCTCCCTTCCATCGGGAAACCTATTGATCATTGCTCAATATATATTTTAGATGAAAAGGGAAGGCAAATTCCTGCCGGAGAGGTAGGTGAACTTTGCATCGGCGGATTATGTGTTGCTGAGGGATATCTCAATCGTCCGGAGTTAACAGCTGAAAAATTTGTTCTGTGGCAGGATCCTCAGGCAGGCCCTGTAAGAATTTATAAGACCGGCGATATTGCCAAATACACAAAGGAAGGTAATATAGAATTTTTGGGAAGAAGGGACGACCAGGTTAAGATCCGCGGCTACCGTGTTGAGCCGGGCGAGATTGAGGTTTTACTCAGCGCAAATGCAGGTATCCGACAGGCTGTGGTGATGGCCAGGGAAGATTTACCCGGACAATTACGGCTGGTCGCTTACCTCGTTTCCTCCGACGGCCAAAAAAACACAGCACTCTTAAGAAAGGCCCTGAATGAGCAGGTTCCTGATTATATGATTCCGTCTGCTTTCGTTTGGCTTAATGAACTGCCGAAAACTTCCAGCGGGAAGGTGGACAAACGTGCATTGCCTAAACCGGACAATAAAAGACCGGATCTGCCGGTCCTGTTTAAAGCGCCAGCAACAAATACAGAAAAAATTATTAGTTCGGTTTGGCT
Organism: Chitinophagaceae bacterium; assembly: GCA_025449645.1. GTDB lineage: Bacteria > Bacteroidota > Bacteroidia > Chitinophagales > Chitinophagaceae > Puia. Next base: position 7,578 of record JANWIY010000036.1, read on the forward strand.
TGGCCTATTGCCATACGACCGGATCGGAGCAGATGATAATTTTTTTGAGCTGGGTGGCAATTCCCTGCTGGCAGTAAAAACAGTTTCCGTTTTACAACTGCAGCATCAGCTTCGATTGCCCGTTACCAGGATCTATCAGGGCCCGACAATTCGCAGCATCGCGGCTTTCCTTGATGGCGTTTCGGAAAAATCCGCCACGACTGGTAGAAATAAATTCCGCGGCGACGCGGCTGGGCAGGACGCCGGAAACTACGATATCGCGGTCATTGCCATGGCGGCCCGTTTTCCCGGAGCACAAACTATTGAAGAATTCTGGGAGGTTTTGAAAGAAGGCCGGGAGACCGTTTCTTTTTTTACCAAAGAAGAATTGGACCCTTCAGTTCCTCCATCCCTGGCCAATGATCCGGATTATGTGCGGGCGCGCGGTATCATTTCGGATACAAAAAGTTTTGATTCGGCTTTTTTCGGGATAAATCCCAAACTGGCTGACCTGATGGATCCCCAGCAAAGGATCTTCCTTGAAATTGCCTGGGAAACGCTGGAAAAAGCGGGATACCTGCCTTCGGGTTATCACGGATCCATTGGCGTTTTTGCGGGTTCCGGAAATAATTCCTATTATCTGAATAATGTTCTCAGTCGCCGCGACCTGGTAGAAAGAATGGGCGCGTTCCAGGTAATGACCTACAATGAAAAGGACTATATAGCATCCCGTACTGCTTTTACACTGGATCTGAAAGGGCCCGCTGTAAGTGTACACTCTGCCTGCTCAACTTCGTTGCTGGCTATTGCAGAAGCAGTGGACAGCCTCCGTAATGGCCAGTGTGATATTGCTCTCGCCGGGGGTGCATCTATTACCGTACCGCTTAAAAGCGGACATATTTACCAGGAAGGGGCAATGTTCAGCCGGGATGGCCACACAAGACCATTTGATGCCGATGCACGCGGTACCGTTTTCAGCGATGGTGCAGGCATTGTATTATTAAAACCAAAACCGGCTGCTGAACGCGACGGGGATAAAATTTGGGCCCTGATAAAAGGCGTTGGTATCAATAATGATGGCGGAGGGAAAGGAAGTTTTACCGCACCCAGCGCTTCTGGCCAGGCCGGCGCTATCCGCATGGCATTGGAAGATGGAACTGTGGACCCGTCCACACTTGGTTACATCGAAGCACATGGAACGGCAACGCCGCTCGGTGATCCGATCGAGATGGAGGGATTGAATCTGGCATTTGGAAAACAGGACAAATCCGGGTATTGCGCCCTCGGCTCAGTCAAAAGCAATATGGGACACCTTACGGCAGCAGCAGGCGTGGCCGGGTTGATAAAAACTGTACTATCCCTTCATTATCAGCAACTGCCACCTTCGATTCATTACAGCAAACCCAACCCCGAAATAGATTTTGAGAACAGCCCTTTCTTTGTCAACGATAAATTCAGAAAATGGGAAACTAAATCGACACGCAGGGCCGGTGTAAGTTCCTTTGGTGTCGGCGGAACGAATGTTCATGTGGTGCTGGAAGAATATAGGAACCCGGTGCGTGTTTCAGATTCTGGAAAACCATTTCAGCTGATGACCTGGTCCGCCAAAACAGACGCCACCAGGGATGCTTATGCGCAAAAGCTGGCCGCCTGGATTGAGAAGAACTCAACGGTAAATCTTGGGGATCTTTCATTTACGTTGCAGATGACAAGGGCAGACTTCAAAAGCCGGCGCTTTGCCGTAGCTGATTCCCCTGCGTCGCTTCTGACGCAATTGAGAGCGCAAAAACCTCTGCCTTCCGAAGCGCTGAGGTTGGAAGAGGCTCCGAACGGTCCTGTCTTTGTATTTCCCGGCCAGGGATCTCAGGCTGTCCAAATGGGTCTCGGACTTTATCAATCTGAAAAAGTCTTCAGGGATGCGGTGGACGAATGCGCCGAAATTCTTATGCCATTATTGAATGAAGATATTCGTGACGTGATTTATCCGGCCGTTGGCGGCGAAGCAGCGGATGAAAAGATCAACAATACGCTTTATACCCAGCCTGCGCTGTTCTCTATTGAATATGCAACTGCCAGATTGTGGATGAGCTGGGGAGTCCATCCGAGGGCTTTCATCGGCCATAGCATTGGAGAATTTGTGGCCGCCCATCTGGCGGGAGTATTCAGCCTGGCTGATGGCCTCAGGCTAGTTGCCATGCGGGGCAAACTGATGGGCTCTTTGGAACGCGGCAGCATGTTGGGCGTGCGCGGCCGCCATGGGGAGGTGAGCGCGCTCATGCCATCAACACTTTCACTTGCTGCCATCAATAGCCCGGGCCTGTGCGTTGTTTCAGGAACGACGGATTCTATTGAGTCATTTTCCAAACTGCTGGAAGAAAAAAATATTCGCAGTAAACTGTTGCATACAAGTCATGCCTTTCATTCCGCCATGATGGATAAAGTGGTTGAACCTTTCAGGGAAGTGGCAGAGACCGTGGATTTAAAAGCGCCCACAATCCCCATTGTTTCTACAGTAACCGGAGATTGGCTGAGAGATGAAGAAGCTACCGATCCCCGCTATTGGGCCGGGCATCTGCGCAATACCGTGCGGTTTTCGCCTGCGGTGATTCGTGCGCTGGATGAAGGATTCAGCCTGATGCTGGAGGCCGGTCCGCGAAATGTGGCCAGCACCCTCATCCGTCAGCACAATCAATCAAAAGTTCCGGTGGCAGTCAGCAGCCTTGAATCTCTGGAAGGACAATCGGATTATGCTTCAATAATGAAAGCAGCAGGACAACTCTGGATGCATGGTGTGGAAATTGACTGGCGCGGATTTTATTCCGGGCAACAGCGCCAGCTGATCGAACTTCCGGGATATGCATTTGCAAAGACAATTCACTGGGTGGATCCTTTAAACAGTATTGCGGAACAAGAGCATGCAATGGCTGACCAGGCGCCCTCTTCTTCTGAATATACACATAAAGAAATACCGATCAATCAACTTACAAAGATGAGAAAAACAATTCTGATTGAGAGAATTAAAGAAATATTGGAAAACACTTCCGGAATTGAAATGGGTGCAGCGAATCCGGATATGAGCTTTATTGAAATGGGTCTGGATTCTCTTTTGCTAACACAAATCACATTGCAAATGAAAAGGGAATTCGGTGTTCCTGTAAGTTTCCGGCAACTCAATGAATCTTGTGGTACGCTTGCCCTGCTTGCATCTTACCTCGACGAGAAATTGCCTCCCGAACAATATGCCGGTGATCCGGGACCTGTAACCAGGCTGGCTTCCACCAATTCAACTCCTCTGACGGGCGGCGCCAATGCGAATAACGCAGGCGCACTTTCACTCATCACCCAACAGATCCAATTGCTTGCCCGGCAGGTAGCCCTGCTGCAAGGAAACGCGGATGCAGCTCCTGCAGTCAACGGGATGCCTGCAGCTTCAGGCAGGAAGGAATTGTCCGCTTCAGAAATCACTGCAGAAGAAATGACCGAACTGAAAAAACCTTTTGGCGCTACCGCGCGTATTGAGAAACAGGTAACAAAACTTTCTGCAAAACAGGAAGCTTTTCTGAATTCTTTTACGCAGAGGTATAATCTTAAAACACTCAAAAGCAAAAATTACACGCAGCTTCACCGCGACTATATGGCGGACCCGCGGGTCGTTTCCGGATTCAAGCCGCTGACCAAAGAAATTGTTTATCCGCTGGTGGTGAGCCGTTCCAAAGGAAGCCGTCTCTGGGATATAGACGGGAATGAATATATTGACGCGCTGAATGGATTTGGATCCAACCTGTTTGGGTACCAGCCGGAATTTATTCTGAATGCACTTAAAACCCAGATTGACCGGGGTTTTGAGATCGGACCACAGCATGAGTTGGCAGGGCCGGTATGCAAACTGATTTGTGAATTTACAGGGTTTGAAAGATCCGCCCTCTGCAATACCGGCTCTGAAGCGGTGCTGGGTGCGATGCGGATAGCCAGAACCGTTACCGGCCGTTCCCTCATCGTGGCTTTCTCCGGTTCTTATCATGGAATAACGGATGAAGTGATTGTGCGGGGTACTAAAAAATTAAAATCATTTCCTGCAGCGCCCGGCATTATGCCGGAATCTGTTCAGAATATGTTGGTCCTGGATTATGGAACGGAAGAAAGCCTGAACATCATCCGGCAACGGGGCCATGAACTGGCAGCCGTTTTGGTGGAACCTGTCCAGAGCCGACGTCCGGAATTCCAGCCTGTAGAATTCCTCAAGAACCTGAGAAAGATCACTGCCGACTCGGGAACGGTGCTGATTTTTGATGAAGTGATCACTGGATTCCGTATGCATCCCGCAGGTACGCAGGGCATGTTTGACATACAAGCCGACCTGGGCACCTATGGAAAAGTCATGGCCGGCGGACTGCCCATTGGTGTTATCGCAGGTAAAAAGGAATTTATGAATGCGCTCGATGGAGGAACCTGGAAGTTTGGGGACAATTCAACGCCTGAAGCGGGCGTTACGTATTTTGCAGGCACTTTTGTGCGGCACCCGCTGGCGCTGGCGGCCGCAAAAGCGTCGCTTGATTATATGAAGGCCAAAGGACCGGCTCTGCAGGAAGAACTAACGGCTAAGACTAAACGCATGGCCGATGCGCTTAACCTGATTTGTGAGCAGCATCACCTGCCTTTATATATTGCGCAGTTCGGTTCGCTCTGGAAAATAAAATTCAAGGAAGAAATGCCTTATACAGAACTGCTGTTTACACTCATGCGGGAAAAGGGCATCCATATATGGGATGGCTTCCCCTGCTTTCTCACAGAAGCCCACAGCAAAGAAGACATAAACAGGATTGTTAAAATATTTGAAGAAAGTGCGGAGGAAATGATAGCGGCGGAATTTCTTCCTTCCCGGGGAAAAGAAGAAAATAATAGCCAGCAAGGGATTCGGGAAAAACCACCCGTTTCGGGAGCAAGGCTCGGAAGAGATCTGGAGGGAAATCCCGCATGGTTTATCAATGACCCCGGACGGCCTGGGAAATATATGCAAGTGAATTAAAATGATGAATCCGGATAAGAACCATATTACTGATCTGGCCAAACCAGTGGAATTTGATCCCTTCGGAGGACGGGAAATCATCCGTGTTGCACCGGCTGTTGAACCCCAGCTGGAGATTTGGGTTTCCTGTGTCATTGGCGGGGCCGATGCCAACCGGTCTTACAATGAGTCGGTATCCCTGCTCCTGAATGGTGCATTTGATCAATCTGCGATGGAAAGGTCCATTCAGGAGCTTATCCAAAGGCATGAAGCGCTTCGGTCTGCGTTCAGTGCAGATGGCAGCCAGATCTGCATTTATAAGGATGTTCCGTCGAATCTCGTCTATTGCGATCTGACATCAAACGATGGTCCGCATCAGGAACAATTCATTCATGATTTTAAAGCAAAAGATGCTTCCACGGCCTTTGATCTTCTGAATGGCCCGCTGTTCCGGTTTGCTTTATTCAAACTGAATGAAAACGCCCATTACTTCACCCTCACTGCGCATCATATCATTTGCGATGGCTGGTCCGTCGGCATTATGTTGCAGGACCTGGGCAAATTTTATTCTGCAAACACAAAAGCTGAACCGGTTTCAATTCCTGATGCCATTCCCTTCAGCCGGTATGCACAAGACCAGTGGGTTTTCTACCAAAGCAAAGCGTATGTAGAAACAGAACAATACTGGATTGATCAGTATAAGGATTACGTACCGCAATTGAATATGCCGATTGATTTTCCGCGACCCACTTTGCGAACATATAAAAGTCAGCGTGACGATTATTCATTGGACTCTGAGTTGGTTGCAGCTTTAAAAAAAACCGGTGCAAAATCGGGCAGCAGCCTGGTTTCCACGTTGCTGTCAACCTTTGAAATTTTTCTTTACAGGCTGACTGGTCAGGATGAGATTGTGCTGGGACTACCCGCAGCCGGACAATCAGCAAGTGGTCTCCATGCGCTTGTCGGGCATTGCGTGCATTTGCTGCCACTTAGAAGTCATCCCCAAGGAGAGCTTTCCTTTATTGAATACATCAAGCAGCGGAAATCCAAGATTTTTGATGATTACGACCATCAGGAATTTACATTTGGCAGCTTATTAAAGAAACTCAATATACCCCGGGACCCATCCCGCATTCCTCTGGTTCCGGTGGTATTTAATATGGATCTTGGCCTGGATGACGGCGTAGCCTTTGAAGGAATAAAACACCAGTTATTTTACAATCCGCGTGCGTACGAAAATTTTGAATTGTCTTTGAATGCCAGCGGATCAGAGCAATCACTTGTACTGGAATGGTCTTATAATACCCGGCTGTTCAAGGCCGCTACCATCCGGGCCATGATGGAAGAATTTGAAACACTTCTCCGCGTGCTTGTGAAGAATCCGGAAATCAGGATAAAGGACATCCCTGCTGCACAAGGTAAACACGTTCAGGTTCCGTTAATCTCAGGTGCGTTTCCGGAAGAGAAAACGATCGTGGATTTATTTTCTGAACAAGCCGGGATTACGCCCGACCTGCCCGCGATATTATTTGAGAATGAACAATTAACTTATCGGGAACTGGATGAAATCAGCAATCAGCTTGGCCACTATCTGAAGAAAAAAGGTGTGAGATCGGAAACCCCGGTGCCCGTTTGCATTGAACGGTCTGTGAATTCCCTGGTGGGGATTCTTGGCATATTGAAAGCCGGAGCTGCCTATGTGCCCATTGACCCCGAATATCCGGCTGAGCGCATTTCTTTTATGTTGCAGGACACTTCCGCAAACCTCATCGTTACGAGCCGCTTTTGCAGAGATAAAATTCCCCCGGATGAAAACAGGGAATTGGTGGTGCTGGAAGACGTCTGGGATAAAATAAATCAGGAACCCCCTGCATCGCCCCGGAATTCCTCCGGTGCCCGAGGGTTGGCCTATGTTATATACACTTCGGGTTCAACAGGTAAACCCAAAGGCGTTATGATTGAACACCGGAACGTGGTGAGTCTGGTAAAAGCGGTTGACTATGTACAGCTGAGCGGCAAAGATGTGTTATTGTCAACCGGATCTCCCTCTTTTGATGCTACCACATTCGAATATTGGGCTATGTTGCTGAATGGTGGTCAGTTGGTAATCTGTTCTGAACAGACCCTGCTGAACGCCAGCTTGCTCAAAGAAGAAATTAACAGGAGAAAGGTTAATATCATGTGGTTTACTTCCAGTTTCCTGAATCAATGGGTGGATCTGGATATGGGTCTTTTTGAAGGATTAAAAACAATATTGGCAGGCGGAGAGAAATTGTCTGAAAAGCATATTGAAAAGTTAAGGAAATCCTATCCCGCCCTGACAATTATCAACGGATACGGACCTACAGAAAATACTACTTTTTCACTGACCTATCAGATAAAAGAGAAGGAAATCAGCCATGCGATTCCAATCGGCAGGCCGCTCAATAACCGGACTGCCTACGTGTTGAATTCACATCAGCAGTTAAGTGCAATTGGCACCGCGGGTGAACTTTTTGTCGGCGGTGCGGGTGTTGGTCGCGGTTATTTAAACCAGCCTGAATTAACCCGTGAAAAATTTATTCCGGATCCATTCAGTCTTGAGCCTGGTGCCAGGATGTACCGCACAGGAGACATGGCAAGCTGTCTTTCCGACGGGAATATAGAATTTCTTGGCCGCCTGGATGACCAGGTAAAGATTCGCGGCTTCCGAATCGAATTGGGCGAAATTGAACAGGTGCTAAAACAGTATCGTGGAATAAAACATGCGGTTGTTGTTGCGAAAGAAGATAAGGACAACGATAAGCGCCTGATCGGTTATGTAGTTCCGGATGGAGAATTTAATAAGGAGGGAATTATCAGTTTTCTCCAGTCGAAATTACCTGCCTACATGGTTCCGCGCCTGTTCATTGAATTAAATAAAATACCCTTAACAAGCAATGGCAAACTGGATAAAAGAGCCCTTCCCGACCCCGATCTGCTGCCCGGGTACGGCAGGAAAAAGAACAGGGAACCGCAAACAGATGTACAGAAACTCATTGCTGGTATCTGGACCGACGCATTAAAACTAAGACAGATCAGTATAGATGATGACTTTTTTGAATTGGGTGGTCATTCCCTTATTGCCGTTAAGGTGATGAAAAGTATTGAAGAAAAGACTGGTCAGCGGCTGCCCATTACTGCGTTGTTTGAAGCGCCCACGGTAGAAAAACTGAGTTTGATGCTGGACAAGGATGAAAAATCCATATCCTGGAAATCGCTTGTGCCGATCAAACCCGATGGCAATAAACCTCCTCTTTACATTGTTCATGGTTCGGGTCTGACAGTATTGGTATTTCATTCGCTAGCCAAAGGACTGGATACAAATCAGCCGGTTTATGGACTTCAGGCAAGAGGTTTGAACGGCGTTGATGAACCATTTGATACGATGGAAGATATTGCAGCCTGTTATATATCCGAGATACTCGAACAGAATCCCGATGGGCCATACAATCTTGCCGGATATTCCTTCGGTGGAATTGTTGCATTTGAAATGGCAAAACAGCTGGAAGTGATGGGTAAGCAGGTGAACATGCTTGCTATCTTTGACACGTATGCAGATAATTCTGCCCACTTTGACGATTGGCTCCTCAAGATGAGCAAAAAATTCAGACGCCAATTCCCGAAGTTTAAGTTTATTCTCCATTCGTTTCTTAAAAATCCGGGTAAAACCATTGCCTATCAGCTGGGCCTCGTAAATTATAAGGTTAACCGCCTGCTGGCTCCTACCGGATTGGTTGAAAAACAACTTGACGAAGATGAACATCTGGAGCACTCCGATAAGATCAACCTAAAACATGATATCGCGTTCGAAAAGTATAAGATGAGTCCTTATAACGGGACCATTGATTTGTTCCGCGTAAAAAGCAGGATGTATTACCTGGATGATCCTATCTATCTTGGTTGGAAGCCATTTGCCTTGCAGGGTCTTAACATCCATGAGATTTCCGGCGACCATAAAACTTTCCTGTTATCGCCAAATGTTCAGGAGCTCGCCCGTCTGCTCAGGGGAATCCTGAATGAAAGAAATCGCGAGAAACCGGCCAGGCAGGATATTTCAAAGCCCACCGTAGTGCTTAAAGCGATCTGATAAATGTCAACTCTGCATTGTTCTTCAGGTGATCCGGTAGCGTTTGTTAACCCTCCGCAGGAAATTTTTTTGCCGGAAAATACTGTACAGTTTTGGAAATTTCCAGTTTCGAAAATAAAACGGCCCCTTTTATCCGAAAAAGAGATTGACATTGCCAGGCGTTTTCGGCAGGAGGTAGACAGATTACGATTCACAACTGGAAGGCAAATGCTACGGCTGCTGGCCTCACAATACCTTTCTGTTGCTCCGGAGGCAATTTTCTTTTTCAGCGAACGGCATCAAAAGCCGGTAATTAGTAGTCCCCTTGACCGGCCTTTCCATTTCAATATCAGCCATTCCGGTGAATGGGTGCTGATCGCTTTTGCTGATTCGGAATTGGGGGTTGACATAGAAGAAATAAAATCTTCATTTTCATTTCAGGCAATTATTGAGGATCAGTTCAGCGAAACAGAAAGTAATTTTCTTCATAATTCATCTGATCCTTTGGATTCATTTTATACCTTATGGACAAGAAAAGAAGCTTTGCTGAAAGCCTGGGGTACCGGACTGAAGGAAGACCTACGCGAAATTCCCTGCCTCGATGGCGTGCACGAATTGCCTTCAATAAATAGTTCATGGCAGTTGAACAGCTTTATGATGGAAGACCATTATAAGGCCGCCTTAGCATACGCACAGCAAATCCATACTGTACATTATTTTGACGGAAGCCATTTTATTGTTTAAGTCTGGTGATCAGTTTATTTCGTAATGCAAAAAATGGTTTTTCGATGACAAGCCTTATGATTAGCGCCCCTCCAATACAAATGGTTATACAAATCAAAAGCATTCCGTTGCTGTCTTCTTTTATTAAAGATCCCTCCAACAAATGCTGCGTTAGGTGGATTAGTCCTTTGTGAAAAAGATATATCGCGTAAGAAAAAGTGGCCAGATACTCTGTTATCCACGATCTGAATTTATATAAAATGCTGCGTGGGGATATAGCGGATAGCACAAAAAAGCCATAGGTTAGAGAGACAAGGCTAAACCCGTAAATGGTAGGCAATTTGGATTGCTGGTTGAGGCAAAAAATATAAGCTGTTACAAAAAGCAAACCGGCTACGAACAAAAAATAATTGGAGTAGTGGTTAATCCAAACCTTCCAATTTTCTTTGTATTGATAAATGGTTGAGATTCCGACCCCGGTAATCAGGCCGTCCAGACGGGTATATGTGGGATAGTAGATTTGTTTATACCAGTTTAATCCAAATAGGTGAGTGCCCTGTAATGGTGCAAGTTGGAAATGCCAAATCAGCAGGCGGACCAATCCGGTTAAAATGAAAACGCCTGGTATAAGCCAGGCTGCTTTCTGATATGCTCCTGATATAAAGACCAAACTAATCAGGAGCGGCAATATCAGATAAAAATGTTCTTCGATACAAAGAGACCAGGCATGAGAGAATGTACCATATACTTCAATATTCAAACCAAAATTTTGCGTAAATGTGAACATTTTCCAGATTGGAGGCAAAGCCTCCCGCTCATGAAAGGCAGGAACGAAAATATAAATCAGCAATACGGTAAGATAAGGTGGAATGATCCGGAAAAATCTTTTTATGTAGAATGTGCTGAACGAAATATTATTTCCGGATTTTATTCTTGCCAGCAGCTGATTGGATATCAAAAAACCGCTTAAAACAAAAAAGAGATCTACACCGCTCCATCCGAATCTAACGAGGCCGTCCATCCATTCAGGGTGATTGAAAAACCGGTAATGATATAAAAAGACAAGGGAAATTGCGAGAGCCCGCAAATGATCGAGACCTGCGAACCTATTACTGGTATGCATCATGACCAGTCGAAATTAACTGATCTCCCGTTTAATTTCCAAAGAGCTGGCCTGGGATTGTTCAGCCAGTCCAGCGGTTCACCCAGCGGTTGTAAACCTGCCGCCATTTCAAAACTTTTTTTAATAACCAGTTTTTGTTCTGCGCCGACAGCTTCGGGTTGGGCTGAAATGAATAATGGTGCGCTGCTTTCAGTCAGCAATTGAAGCCACTGTTTATTTTCCTTCCATGGAATGTTGGTGGTGAGGCCAACGCAATCACCATCTGCTGCATAAAACGTATTATGTTGCGGAAGCCGGAAGCCCAGCGTATTCACGCCCATTTTCACTGTACGGGCCCATTCTTTTCCACTCGTGTCATCCCCGATGCGGTTCAGTTCAAACATACCTGCCGATAAATGACTCATCGTATTACACCCGATCAGATACATATTCCCTGCTGCCTGGCGAATAGCCCCATATAATTCAAGTATGATTTCTGCATTGGTCTTTGACCGGTCGTTAAAATGCCATCCCGGCGATGTCAGTTCTTCATTCATCTCAAATCCCCAGCGTCCGAAAAGATCATAGGTGCTGTAATCCTGCTTCACCAGTTCATATCCCCAATTTTTATACAGGCGGATGGTATCCGCGATCTTTTGGAGATTTTCGGGAATCGTCGGATCAATATAACGGTCTTTCGGTTTTTTATCCTTTTCGCGGAGAGGGATGAGTGCAGTGGGTTTATCGTTTTTATTTGCCAGGAGTGGACGGGTCCATAAACCCGGCCGCATGCCTAGTTTTTTTATTTCCGTTGCAACAACTGACATGTCGCCGAATTTGGAATTGGACCTGGTGTAGTCATCACCCCAGCAGCATTCATCATTTCCCCGGGCAGATTTCAGCGACCAACCATCATCTATAACCGAAAATGGCGGATTAGAGGAATCCTTTGCCAGGGTGGCCATGAGGCTGGTATGCCGCAGAATCAGATCTTTTGAGTTATTTCCGTATGCAAAATACCAGTCGTTGATTCCATACACGGGTTTTTTTGGAAGTATGGGTTTATTGCACATCATTTTACAAAACCTGGCGTCAGTTTGAAAGGGCGTTTCTGAAGGCAAACTTTTCGTACCAAGGATTTCTGCCAAGTGAATTGTTCGATCGCCGGGAATTACGCCTGATCCTCCGGAATGAGTATCCAGAAAAAGTTCCAATCCCTGGGGTCCGGCCTGCCAGTAGCAAATGCTATTTGCGCCGGTCTTCACACCAAAAGCATGGGTATCGCGGCCATCATGGATGAGCAGGTACCAGGGTGCTTTCCGTTTGGGTGATGCAGATTCCCAGGCCAGATCACCATAAGATCTTTCCCAATGATCTCCGAGGTATTTTGAGTCTGATGGGAAAGCCAGTTTCCAGACGAGCCTTAATTTTTCTATTTCACGACCGGGAGCCGTGAGTTCCACTTTTACCCCATCCATTGAATCTTCCAGGAGAACTACGATCTGCTGATAGGTCCAACGGTCCCCCGGTCCTGTTAACCGGAACCATTTACCCAAACTTAGCACTTCCACTTCCGAAGGAATATGAATTGCTTGAAAGGGTTCACCTGAAACCGGATTTATTCTTGTTAATAACAGGGATGCGGCAGAAAAGCCGGATAGTTGCAGAAATCTTCTTCTTAACATGCCGGATTGATGGTTATTTAAATTGAAAATAGATCAGCGCGATTGCTGAAATGGTCATCAATAAAAAAGTGATTACTCCCAATATATTCGAAAGTCTGTTATTCACGTGGTCCTTCATAATCTTTTTATTATTGCAAATATGCAGTACGACGGCAATCATCACGGGGGAGGTGAGACCATATAAAATTGCCGTATATAGAAGGGCCTTCATCACACTGATACCTGAAAAATTAATCAACAGGCCCACCGCAAGAGAAAGTATGATTGCCATATAAAATCCTTTGGCTTCGTGAAACTTTTTATCCAGGCCCTGCTTCCATCCGAAAGATTCGGCGAGCATATAGGAAAGGGAACCTGCCAGAACCGGGATGGCCAGGAAACCTGTGCCGATCACACCCAATGCAAAACAGAAATAGGAAAGTTTGCCCGCCAGAGGCGCCAGGGCGCCTGCTGCCTGTTCAACCGTATCGATCTGATGAATGCCGCGGTCGTGCAAAACAACGCCTGTCGTGAGTATGATGAACAACATGACGAGGTTGGAAGCAAACATGCCGGTATTTACGTCCGTCGTCATATCGCTGAGAATTCTTTTGTCTACGATCACGCGGCTCACCTTATGATTGACATTTTCCGCCTCCATGGTGGCCTGCCAGAAAAACAAATAAGGAGATATGGTTGTTCCTAAAATGGCCACCATCATTTCGATAAATTCTTTATCAGGTTTAACATGAGGTACCAGCGTATTCAGCAATACCTCTTTCCAATCCACGTGCACCAGAAAAGGAACGATCAGGTACAAAAACATGGAGAGACAAAGCCATTTCAGTACACGTGCTATTTTCTGATAGGTAAAAAGAACGATGCAGAACATTAATAAAATGGTGAACAAGATGGTAAAAACGGGTGCCGGAACTTTCGGAACAAGCAGGTTGCTGACTGCACCCATGCCTGCAATATCAGAACCTATATTTAAAATGATGGCGGGGATGCTGAAGATCAGCATCAGATAAAGGATCACCGGACGGTAGAATTTTTTAAGCGTGTTGGTGAGGCCATGGCTGGTTACAATTCCGATTCTGGCGCACATGCCTTGTAGTGATGCCATGAGCGGAAAAGTAAAAAGTGCCATCCATAGGAGTTGCAGTCCAAAGTTGGCACCCGCCTGCGAATACGTTGCAATGCCAGAAGGATCATCATCACTTGCCCCGGTAATCAGACCGGGTCCCAGAACATTTAAATAACGACGGAATCTTCCTTTTAATTTCATGCGGGGAACCTAAGCATTCTTTATGAACGGAAGGTAAATCAAAAAAGGAGGAAAAACTGGTAGTCAGTCCCGCAGAAACAGATTATGCAATGATGTAATTAAAGTAGGGGGTTATTTAACTAAAGGAATACGAAGACAGGGTAGAAAGATCCTCAGCCTTAATAAAATCATTTACAATTTTAGAAATTGCCTCATATTCCAGCAGGAATCCGTCATGGCCATACATGGAAGGGATCGTGTGAAAATCAGCTCCGGGAATGTTTTCTGCAAGAAAAACCTGTTCTTTTCTGGGAAATAATAAGTCCGATTGAATGCTGATCACATGAGTTCTTGCCTTGATCTCTTTCAGAGCCTGGACGGTGCTTCCGCGACGGCGGCCCACATGATGAGCATCCATGCTTTGTGAAAGCCGGTAATAACTAAAGGCGTTAAACCTTTTTGCCAGTTTCTCACCCTGATAAATCTGATACGACTCACTACGGTAGGGACCCAGGGCACCTGGGTCGGTATCGTTCTGGTAAAGATCGTAGGTTTCCGGGTGGCGATAAGAAAGCAGGGCCACGCCGCGTGCCAGCTTCATTCCCTGGATACCCGCCAGGGGCTGGCGTTGAAGCCATCCGGGATCCATTTCTATACAAAGCCTTTGCGATGCATTGAACGCTTTGCCCCAGGGCGAATGAACGGCATTGGTGGCAATGGGTACGATATATTCGAAAAGCCCTGGTTCTTCAATTGCCCATTCCAGTAATTGCTGTCCTCCCATGGAACCACCGATGCCGATCTTAATCTTCTCAATGCCCAGAAATTCCCGGAGTGGCTGATATGCCCGGATCATATCGCGGATAGTAAAAAACGGGAAGTCGTGATAAAAGAGCTGGCCTGTAACCGGATTATTCTCCAGTGGGCCAATACTTCCATAACAACTTCCCGGCATGTTCACACAAACCAAAAAATATTTCTCCGGGTCAAATAAATTTCCTTTGCCAACCAATCCGGGCCACCAGTCTTCCGGATTGCTGTTTGCCGTCAGCGCATGGAATATCCAAACGACATTCGACTTATCCGCATTCAGCCTGCCGAGCGCATGATAGCCGAGATGATATTCCGGCAACGTAAATCCTGATTCCAGCCTGAATAGCCGGCGATGGAAAAAAACTGTTGGTGACAATAGGTTCAGCGTTTCGTTATGCAGTTATTTGCTCTTTCTCAAAAACTTTCTCAAATGCCTGTTGGAAATCCGCTTTGATATCATCAATATGTTCTATCCCCACGCTGATCCGGATCTGGTTGGGTTTTACACCAGCTGCCAGTTGCTCGGACTCGCTGAGCTGCTCATGGGTTGTGGAAGCCGGATGGATCACGAGTGTTTTTGCGTCACCAAGATTAGCCAGATGACTCGCCAGTTTCAGGTTGTCAATGATTTTGCTGGCATTTTCCTTGCCTCCCTTCACTCCGAAATTCAACACAGGGGCCGCTCCTTTCTTAAAATATTTTTTGGCCAACTGGTGATAGGGGCTCGAAGGTAAACCCGGATAGTCCACGAATTCAACCTGCGGCTGTTTCTCCAGCCATTGTGCCAGGGCAAGCGTATTCTCCACATGTCTCTGCACGCGGAGGGATAAGGTTTCCACACCCTGTAGTAACAGGAACGAATTAAACGGACTTTGGGAAGTGCCAAAATCGCGCAGACCTTCTACGCGGGCGCGAATGGCGAACGCAATATTGGGCAATCCCAGTGGGTTCCCCTCTCCAAAAACTTCCCAGAATTTCAATCCATGGTATCCTTCAGAAGGCTCGGAAAAACCGGGAAACTTGCCGTTGCCCCAATTATAGTTTCCTCCGTCAACCACAATACCTCCAATGCAGGTACCATGACCCCCGATCCACTTGGTGGTCGCTTCAACCACAACATTCGCTCCATGCTCGAAGGGTCTGAAAAGATATCCTGCAGCTCCGAATGTATTGTCGACAACCAAAGGCAGGTCGTATTCTTTTGCTATGGCGGCAATTTTATCAAAATCCGAAACATTCAGCCTCGGATTACCCACGGTTTCCAGATACAGCGCTTTTGTTTTCTTGTCTATATGCGGAATAAAACTTTCCGGATCGTCTCCATTGGCAAATCGGGCCTCAATACCTAAATTTTTGAAGGTAACTTTAAACTGATTGTAGGTTCCGCCGTAAAGGAAAGAAGTAGTAACAAAATTGTCTCCGGACCCCATGATATTTGTGAGCGCCAGGAACTGTGAAGCCTGGCCGGAGCTTGTTGCTACGGCGGCCACTCCACCTTCCAGGGCAGCAATGCGTTGCTCAAATACATCAGTTGTCGGATTCATGATCCGGGTATAGATATTCCCGAATTGACGCAGACCAAAAAGATTGGCTGCATGTTCAGCATTGTCGAATGCAAATGAGGTGGTCTGATAGATCGGAACTGCCCTTGCCTTGGTCGTGGGATCTGCTTGCTGGCCGGCATGCAGCTGCAAAGTTTCGAATTGAAGTGGTGAACTCATAATAATAGATTTAAATAATGAATAAAACAGAATTGTATGGGCAGAGTGGAACGATCCGGGTCAGGACAAAGAACAACATCGCCTTTGACGGCAGGCTAAAAATTTCTGGGTTGATGTTTGCGGTTTCATTGATCCTGCAAAAATAACAGTGTGAGGAATAAGGGCAAAATAATCTTGAGTCTTAATTATAGGAGATTCTCCCTATTTTTAAGACTGCTTACCCCTACTTTATGCGCAGAATCTGCCTTTTCCTTATTGTTTTCCTTCTCCTTGAACGGCTGTCTGCCCAGGAAGAGCTTAGTCCGTTCGGACCCGTTACACCGGCGGACTTTTCACCAGTATCTTCCCTGGTCAAACCGGAAACTGAAGCTGTGATCCTGAAAGACAGCGGTTCAGCCGTATTGGAAGGATACGAGTATGGATTTAGAATAGTCTACCAACGGTTCCGGCGGATAAAAATCCAAAACAGCCGGGGCCTGGATGCTGCGACAATTTCCATAGGTTTTTCTGCGGAAGATAATCAGGGGAAAAGATTGAAGTCAATTAAAGCATATACCTATAATCTTGAGAATGGCCAGGTGAATAAGGTTTTTATCGAGAAGCAGGATTTGTTTATCGACAAAAAGAGCAAGGACGATTACAAGGAAGAGAAATTTGCTTTTAAGAATGTGCGGGCAGGATCAATCATTGAATATTCCTATTCTCGTATGGTGGTTTCTTTTGACTTGCCAACCTGGTATTTTCAGGCCCAGTATCCGACGCTGAACAGTTCATTTACTGTTCAGGTGCCGGATATATTTAATTATGTGATCCAGATGCAGGGCGGCCAATATTTATGGCATAAGAAGGAAGATTCAGTCAAAAGGAATATAGTTGGGGGAACAACCTGGTATCTATCCACAATTCATACCACAACCTGGAGTTTCAGGGATGTTCCGGCTATAAAGGAGGAGCCTTTTACCTCAACAATTCAAAACTATATTGCCTGCGTAAGATTCCAGTTATCCGGAGAACCAGCCGGCCCTGGTAAAATGCTGCGGGTGCTGAGCGACTGGCAGATGGCTGCAAACCTCATGTTGCAATCGGAAAGATTTGGCGTTCCCATAACCCGGATTGATCCCTGGATCATTAAACAAACCAAAACCCTTGTATTGGATTCAGATTCAAGCCTGCAGCGGGCCAGGAAAATATTTGCTTTCGTCCGGAATCATTTCACTGTAACCTATCCGGACTGCAAATTATCTCCCGACATGTCCTTAAAAGATATCTATATGGCAGGTCACGGAAATGTGGCAGATATCAATTTATTGTTGATTTCCATGCTTAAAAGCCAGGGCATCCAGACAGATCCTGTAATTCTGGCTACGCGGGACAATGGACTCACTAATGTTCAGTATCCAATCCTTGAAAATTTTAATTACCTGATCTGCAGGGTTCAGATTGGTGGGCATATATATTATTTGGATGCTTCCGATGCTACGGACGGTTTCGGTATTATTCCCATTAATTGTTATAACGGCCATGCGCGCGTGATCGCTACCAAAAATTATCCTGTTTTCCTTAGTCCTGATTCGCTGAAGGAATCAGGCAGAACGCTTGTATATGTCTATAATTCGGATGCCCAAAAGAAAATGTCAATAGAATGTACGCATGTGGCTGATTTCGATGAATCTTCGGATATCCGGTCTTCGATGAAAGAGATGAAGACCAAATCTTATTTTTCAAAGATCACGGAAAAGATGCCTTTTGAAAAGACGATAGACAGTACCAGGGTGAGCGATTTGGAAAACCCTGATCTTCCTGTGACCACCTATTATAAAATAAGTTTTGATCCCGGAAGCCAGAACCTGATTTACTTTAATCCATTGCTTAATTCCGGTTTGGCTGAGAATCCATTTAAATCTGAGCAGCGGAACTACCCGGTAGAACTTCCATATACATCCGATGAAACCTTTATACTGAATATGGAAGTGCCCGAAGGATATGAAGTAGACGAGCTTCCCAAATCAGCCCGGCTGTTACTAAATGAGTCTGATGCCGTATACGAATATCTTATTGAGGCCAGCGCCAGGGAAATCAGGTTGAAAAGTCATCTGGCCCTCCGGAAAGCCGTGTTTTCTCCAGAAGACTATGCGTCTTTAAAAAATTTTTACGCTAACATGATAAAAAAAGAGAGCGAAATGATTGTCTTCAAGAAAATCACCCGCTGATGATGAATATTATTTTTTGAAAACCGACTCGAAAAATAATTTCATATCGCTCCAGGACGCGGAATCAGCAGCTGCATTATAGGCAATGGGCAGGTTGAATTTTTTTCCGAGCGCTGTTGCCTCCGGATTGGTAAAAGCATGTTTGGCACCGGCATATTTTATGAATGTGTAGCGAGCGCCGACCGAATCCATAGATTTCTTAAATGCATCACGCGCATTTTCCGGAACGAAGGTATCGTCTCCGCCCTGGCAAACAAGAATATCTCCGCGGATAACATCTTTTTGAGGAGCAACACCACTCAGGTCTCCATGAAAACTTACGGTGCCTGCCAGGGACGAGCCCAGTTTCGCGGCATTCAATACAATGTATCCGCCAAAACAATACCCGATGGCTGCGACCCGGGAAGTATCTGCCTGGGGAAATGATTTCGCTTTCTCAATAGCTGCGTCTAATCGCGTTTTCGCCAGTGCAGGATTGGAATAATAAGGTTTTGTGAATGCCATAGCTTCGGCAGGAGTAGTGGCTGTTCTGCCTTCCCCAAACATGTCTGCGTCCAGCGCAAAATACCCGAGTGCCGCCAATTGTTTGGCACGGGTTTTCGGATAGTCCGTCAACCCCCACCATTCATGTACGACAACTACAACAGGGAGTTTTCCGTTACGGTTTTCATCATAGGCAATAAATCCATGGCATTCCATACTGTCTGCCTTGTACATAACGTCTGCTGTTTTTATTGAAGGCGTTTCGGTGGCTGTATCTGTTGTGTTAACTGCCGGTGCAGGAGAACCATTATTTCCGCATGCTGCAAGAATAAATAAAGAAAGTGTAGCGCAGATCCATTTGATTGAAGCCGGTCGCATATATTTCAATTTTAATTTATGAAAAATTAACCGGGACCAAAGATAATCGGTTTATATATTTTCCGGATCAGGTTTTATCCAGCAGGTCCACCACGCCTTCTCTTTTTAGAATCAGGTATCCGATCCGGTCGTTGCTGACGCCTTCCTTCAGCTGATAATTGAATTCCAGCTGGTCTTCCTTTACATTCGTTTCAAAATATTTGAAAGAAATATTGGGAAAGGGCCTTAGTTCTTCCGCGATCTCATACAAATGAGTTGAAAGAATAAATAAGGAGGTCTTGATTTTGATCAGGCCGCGGATAACCACAGTAGAACATTTCATTGCGTCTTCCACGTTGGTGCCCTTAAACAGTTCATCAATCAGTACGAGCCATTTCTTTTGATCACTGATCCTGACAATCGTATTCTTGATCCTTTGCACTTCATTGAAGAAATAGCTTTCTCCTTTTGCAACATTATCCACCACATTTATATTGCTGAGTATTCCATCGAACAGGCTGAGCTTCAACTTCAAGGCGGGAACACCCATGCCCAGGTGGGCCAGAAAAATGGCACAGCCTACGGCCCGGATGAAGGTGCTTTTACCAGCCATATTGGCCCCTGTCAAAAAAACAAAATTGCTTCCCGCATCCATTTTAACATCATAGGACACAGGCGCTGTAATGAGCAGATGATACAATCCGGATATTTCAACAATCGGGCCTTCCTCAAGAGTAAACTCAGGCATGACCAGTTGGTATTGTCGGGAGGCCAGGGCCATTGAATACCAGGCATCGAGTTTTCCAAAAATCCCGATGAGGTCTAGTGCAGTTGTTTTAAACCGTTTCCGGATAAAGTGACCGTATTTAACTACTTCAGAAGGACTCAATTTTTTGTCTGGTCTTCTTTCGGCCAGTGATATCAGCATGTCCTGATCCAATAATCTGTTAACCCTTTGCAGCATGGCTGCCAGCAAAGGAGGGCAGGGTTCGGTGTCCGCTAGGGATGCAATGGATTTCATGCCCCGGATAAAATCAGCAAAATGAATTATAGAGTACCGCGTAAGGGAAAAATCCGGAGCGTGCAAAAGTTTATAAGTCCTTGAAGAAACCAGATCATAGCTGGCAGGAATTTCATCCAGGGGAGTTTCGTAAAACCGCTCCATGACCATGACTGTGCCGTTGGAAATGGATCGCCCCCAGGCGCTTTCGTTGCGCAGGATAATAGAAAGGATTTGCTGGGTTTCCTGGATTTTTTCCAGATTGCTGAACGGCTGACTGAATAGTTGGTAGAGCTGTGTACGCCCGCCTACCGTTCTGGTTTGATCCAGCTTGTTAAACAGGGAGAATTCGTCAGCCGTTTCAAAAACAGAGAGATCTGAATATGTCGTTTGGTCTATTTGCATGGCGAAATCAAGATCCGGAGGTCATTTACCGGTCAAAGGAAAGTCTTTTTCCTTTTTGTGATTCATCGAACTGTGCATTTCCATAAACCCTGTGTCCATTAACAAAGGTATTTATTATGGAGGCAGGGAAACGCATTCCCTCCAATGGGCTCCAGCCACATTTATACAGAATATTACCTTCATGTATATGCGAAGCGGAATGGAAGTCCACCATCACCAGATCTGCAAAATAACCTTCCCGGATAAAGCCTCTTCCCCTGATCTGAAAACATTCAGCAACGGCATGGCTCATTTTTTCGACAACTTTCTCAAGTGAAATTTTCCCCTGGCTCACATAATGCAGCATCAAAGGCAGCGCATGCTGCACGAGCGGCAAACCGGCATGGGCATGAAGGTAATCGCCGGCTTCTCCCGGAAGTTTTTCGAGCAAGCCTGAACCATTCCGGAAATAGCCTTTTTCTGCCAACGTGTGCGGGGCATGATCGGTCGCGATCAGGTCCAGCCGGTCGTCCAGCAGGGCCTTCCATAAGGCATCACGGTTATCCGGCTGCTTGATGGCGGGATTGCATTTGATCAGGTTTCCGAGGCGGGCGTAATCGTCCGCAGAAAAATGCAGGTGATGCACGCAGACCTCAGCGGTAATCCGTTTTTCCCTGAGCGGTAAGAAGTTGCTGAAGAGCTGCATTTCTTTTTCTGTTGACAGATGGAATATGTGCAGCCTTGATCCATGTTTTTTTGCAAAGCGGATAGCGGTCAGGGACGATTCAAAACAGGCTTCTTCATTCCGTATCAGGGGATGGTCGGCTGCCCCGGGCTTGCGGTTTTCCAATTTGTATTTCTCCAGGTTCCGGCGGATGATATTTTCATCCTCACAATGCGTTGCAATAAGCAATTCAGAACCGGCAAACAGACGGTCGAGAGTTAAAAAATTATCCACTAAGAGGTTTCCTGTAGACGAGCCCATGAATATTTTTATTCCGCATACATCGTTCTTCTTTTCATTTGTTTTGAACACATCTTCCAAATTGCTGTTGGACGTGCCCATGTAAAAAGAATAGTTTGCAAGAGAATTTTGTGCCGCAATTGCATACTTATCCTCCAGCAATTCCTGGGTGAAGGCCGGGGGCAGCGTGTTGGGCATCTCCATGAAAGAGGTTATGCCTCCAGCAACAGCGGCGCGGGACTCTGTATAAATATTGCCTTTATGCGTAAGGCCGGGCTCCCGGAAATGGACCTGGTCGTCTATACATCCCGGAAGCAGGTGCAATCCTTCACCATCAATTTCTTCCATTGCCGATATTCCCGAAATACCGTTGCTGATTTTTTCAATGATCCCGTTCCGGATAAGCAGATCGCTGTTGAATGTGCGGCCTTCGTTAACGATGGAAATATTCTTAATCAGGTAATTTTGCATATCTTGGAACGAAATCGTAAACAGCTTACATGATGCAATTTATTAAAAGCATTGCAAGGCATGTGATAATTCTAATGCTGCCTGTCATCGGTTTTTCCCAATCAACTTATCTTCCCGAAGGATCAAAATATGAGCATTTTCTCGACCGCCTCAGTATCCTGCTTCAGAATAACCCTGACCTGAATGTTTTTACTGTCAAACCTCTGAGCCGCAAACTGGCGGTGGATGTGGCAGAGGAGGCGGATTCACTGCATAAATTTTATCCTTACGATAATTACTATCATCTTTCAAAAACGGATCAGGAAACCCTGCAGAGCCTGCTGATGAACAACAGCGAGTGGGTTCACGGAGACAAAACCTCATTCCAAAGCAAGCACCCTTTGTGGAACACTTTTTACAAGACCAGGGCCAACTTTATCCAGGTAAATCAAAAGGATTTTTTTCTTGCCATCGATCCGGTGATCCAGCAGCAGCAGTCCGTTGAATCGGGAAATAATGAACGCGTTTTTCTAAATTCAAAAGGACTCACTTTGCGGGGGCTCATTGGCGATCATCTGGGTTTCTCAGGTTATATTACGGATAACCAGGAACGTGGACCCAGCTTTTTTCAGGAGCAGGTGAATGCAAGCGGATTTCCCGCGGTTCCCGGTGCAGGGTATTTCAAACCCTTCAAACTGACAGCCTTTGATTATTTCGATGCAAGGGGTTCTGTTAATGTAGACTTCTGGAAATATTTCACAGCTCAGTTTGGATACGATAAAAACTTTATAGGCAATGGCTACCGCAGTCTCTTCCTGAGCGATAATTCGGCGCCTTATCTCTTCTTAAAAATCAATACACGGATCTGGAAATTAAACTATCAGGATATTTTCATGGAGCTGGTCAGTCAGCATCAGCTCGGAGATTACCTTTATCCGAGAAAGTATGCGGTGGTACATCATCTGAGCGTTAATGCCACACCGTGGCTGAATGTTGGTTTGTATGATAATGTCGTTTTCAGCAGAGCTAATTATTTCGATTTCTCCTACCTGAATCCGGTTATCTTCCTCGTGGCAGCGCAGCAGGAAAATGGAAGTCCTGACAAGACCACGGTGGGCCTGGATTTCAAAGCAAATATCGGTCATGCTACACAGGCATATGGACAACTGCTCATCAATGAATTTGTGCTTCATCAGATTTTGCATTATTCCGCAGGCTGGTGGGGGAACAAGCAGGGCCTGCAGCTTGGCCTGAAATACATAGACGCGTTTGATATAAAGAATCTGGATTTCCAATTTGAGACCAACCTGGTGCGCCCGTTTACTTACTCACATAACGATACTGTTTCCAATTATTCCCATTACAATCAACCGCTGGCCCATCCGCTGGGTTCCAATTTCATTGAATTTATTGGCATCGCAAATTATCAGCCTGTGTACAAATGGATCGTGGAACTGAAATGCATTTATTACCGCCAGGGTTTGGATTCCGGAGGTATTAATTACGGCGGAAATATCTTTTTGAATTACAATACAAGGCCGTATGACTTCGGATTCGGTCTTCCGTCCGGGGTTCCTGCAAATTGTCTGAATGCCTCGGCCTATGTTTCATACCAATTGAAAGAGAACGTTTTCTTAGAAGCATCTGCGATGTACCGCTCGTTTACCAAACACGATATCGTTACCACGACGACCAGCTCTACCACATTTACGCTGGGATTCAGGATGAATATGTTCCGCAGGATTTATGATTATTGATCACTATCCCTCAAAGATCAGTGAAAAGACAATCATGCGGGAACGCAACTTGTCAATGGTGCTGGAATAGATGAGGTTCGGATCCCTGCTATGAACGTTTATGATCCCGTTGCTGATCTTGAGTTCCGGCGAAAGGATAAATACCGGGAAGAAAATCTGGCAGCCTACACCTGCTTCTATGCTGAAATCGTAGGGTTTCAGTTTCACAAGGTCATCTGCTTTTCTCGAAGATGCATTGGATGCGAGGTCATACTGGTAATTGACACCACCCAGCATATAAATCCGGAAATTATCAATGCGGTCGGACAGGAACTTTACCTGGAGTGGAAATCCAAGGAGAATGGATTCTACTTGTTTGGTGGCGATTGATTTTTCACCGGGAGGAGGATATTTTATGTTATAAGTCAGATTCTTATAAGAAAACATCAGCTGCGGAAATACGATCCGGAATTCAAGATGGGGACTGAACTTAAACGTATGCATGCCGGCCAGTCCGAAGCCGCCGGTGTTTTCCGGGTTGACGGAGAGCACGCTGTCACTCTGTAAAAACGAGGGATGGGCCTCAACCTGGAAGTGCGAATTATTATAAATAAGGGCAATCCCCAGATGATAGAATTTGCTGTCGTGATCAGGTAAGTTTATCGCATCTCTGAGTTGGGCACGGGCCACAGATGAAAACATCAGGAGGATGAGGATGGGTAAGAACCGGCCGAAATTTCTTTTGTTCCGCAGTAAATCGTGCATATACCTAAACTGAGCTTTTTGCTGTAGGTGTTAATAAATCCGGTTTCTTCCAGGATATCTTCAAAAACATCTCCTTCCGGAAAGGCATTGACAGAATCATTCAGATATTGGTATGCATCCAGATTTCCGGATACTATTTTTCCGATACGGGGAGCCAAATACCGGAGATAAATTTTATAGAGCGGCAGAAATGGTCCTTTCCTGGGTCTTGAGAACTCGAGGATCATGACTTTGCCTCCTGGTTTCAGCACTCTGAACATTTCGGACAGACCCTTCTCCAGGTTTTGGAAATTGCGCACCCCAAAAGCTACGGTCACCGCTTCAAACGAAGCTCCGGGAAAATTTATTGCCTCAGAATCGCCTTCCAGAAGGGTTATCAGAGGGTTTAACCCCAGTTTAGCAATCTTCTGCTTTCCAAGCCCCAGCATGCCGGTGGATATGTCAATCCCTGTTATTTTTTCAGGCCGGAGGAACTTTGCCATCATGACAGGAAGGTCGGCTGTACCGGTAGCCACGTCCAATATGAGACCCGGATGAATGGTTTCCAATTCCCGGATAGCCGCTCTTCTCCAGCGCCTGTCTGCCCCTCCGCTCAAAAAGCGGTTTAGAAAATCATACCTGGTTGCGATTTTGTTAAACATATCTTCCACCTGCTGCTTTTTACCTAACAGGGAACCTTTGAAAGGGACAACCGTATCGTGCGGATATTCTGTCATGGGATGCAAAATTAACCCTTCAGAAGTCGTTCCGCATAAAAAAACCAAGGCTAAGGGAAAAGTATTTTGAAATATTATCTTGCAGTATGGAAATAAGATCCGCAGCATATGTGATCAGCAGCCCGGATTATCAAAGCTGTCCGGCACCGGGACTTCCTGAATATGCATTTATCGGTAGAAGCAATGTAGGTAAATCTTCCCTGATCAATATGATTACCGATATGGACAAGCTGGCGAAAACCTCTGCTTCACCAGGAAAAACACAATTGATCAATCATTTTACGATCGAAAGTATCAACGATAAAAGAGAGGTTTTTAAGTGGTGGCTGGTTGACCTCCCGGGGTACGGTTTTGCAAAAGCGCCGCAGGTGAACCGGAAAAAATGGGAAAAGATGATCGAGGATTATCTGAAAAAGCGGGAGACCCTGGCCCAGGTCTTTTTGCTCATTGATAGCCGCCATAGCCCTCAGAAACCCGATCTGGATTTCGTCTGCAAACTTGGTAAATGGGAGATCCCTTTTTCCCTGGTGTTTACAAAAACGGATAAAGAAGATCAGCGGACAGTTCAGGCCAATATTAGAATCTTCCTGGACAAAATGCTTGAAACCTGGCAGTTCCTGCCACGGCATTTTACCAGCAGCGCGGTAAAAAAAACAGGTAGAAAAGAACTGCTCCGGTTCATCGGTGAATTAAATGAATCGCTGACGGAAGACGAATAAAGCAGTTTGCATGAAATCAGTTCACCACTTTATTTGCGCAACTGCTGCTGGCAAAAGCCTCCGGTTTGGCTTTGAAGGCAAAGCCCATGCCGAGGATATAACCCATGGCTTCCTTTAATGCATCGTTGCTCTTGAAGTTAGGGTTGGTATTTATGTCTGCGTGAACTTCCATATCCACATTGTATTTTGTGAACAAAGGGCAAAGTTCATACGCGATCTCGATGCTGCGCGCAACTTCAACGAGCATGCGCTCTTTAATGCTGTAACGGGCTTTTGTTTTTTCATTGTGAATGAACATAAAGCCGCCATGTCCTTCCCGGAGAAAAACAATCACTGTCGCAAATTCTGTTTCTGCGCCTTTAACCTGTGAATCGGTTCCTATGCAAACTTTCAAATGATATCCATTCCTTGTCTCCCGCCGGATAGCATTTTCCACCTCGCGGGCAATGGGTAGTTCAATGAGGTCGCCGTTAAATTTTCGCCAAAGCATGGTATAATGGGTTTTTCGAATTTAGCGAAAAATCACATCTGAAAAAAATAGTTGAAAATTAGAGGACGATTTTTTGAGAACCGGACCCTTCTTCACTGTACCATTGCAGCACCAGCACAGCTTTTGCGGCGGAATTGGCCTGGATCTGGTTCCACCCCTTTCTCAGTGGTCCCTCCGTGAGTAAGCGCCCGGTGATATCAAACAGGCGGTAGGCGTACTCACCTGTACTATTTAGCCCGATAGAACCTGGCTGCTGGGTTTCTATTTTTACCGCTTCGCTTTTCTGGTTAAAACCTTCGCCGGGTATGATGAGGTTTTTCCTATATCCAATATTGTTGGGCGCTCCTGCAATCAGTGCGGTATCATTCTGGATATTTGCAGCGCCGGCAGAGGAACTGCCCTTTATCCAGTCAGCATTCTTATAAAACGGGACCCCCATGAGCGGCGCTTCATTGGAAAATATATTGTTTTCGCCTCCGCTCAGTTCAGAGATCATGATGCCATAAGAATCATAAAGGCTCTGGTGCTGCAATCCAAGCGTATGCCCTATCTCGTGAGTTGCTGCAGCCGCAATAAATAAAGGGTTGTTGGTAAGATGATCCGTAAAGACCCATGCCGGCGTTTCATCACCCCAAACAAAGGAACCGACTGCCGAAACACCGGCGGCGGGTCCGTACCAATCACCATTTGGTGTAATGATGATGCGCGTTCTTTGATAAATGGGCGCACGCGCATACATCTCAGGATCCGTTGTCAGGTTCAGGTTGAAAAGCGTAAAATGATCCGCGATCTTCCTGAATATCCAGGTAATCGTTGCTGCTGAGAGCCCTGATGGTTCTGCAACGATTTTTCCATTTTCATTCCATAAAGTGCCTTCAACGGTTGCACCGTCAAAATCCAGATAAACTGTTGCGGCGGCTGGTGGATAGCTGTTCAGCAGCGGCGCCTGCGCGCTGGTCCCGCCATGCATATGCAACAACAGCAAAAGAAAGATATATGGTAAGCGATTTTTCATTCTGCAACCAGGTATCGCTGTTCTGCCCGGATGAAAAAATAATGTCCGTCCTTTTCAACCAATAACATGCCATCGGGATCATGAAGCCTGAGGAGATGGCCGGTATATTGAATGGAACCGTCCGGTTTAACCGACCTCGACAAACTCAGCATTGCTCCCCGCATATTTTCCGTGCTCACCAATACGGTGCTCACCAAAGGACCTTTTTCCGTGTGGTTTTGAATGTTGCCATTCAACTGGAAAGCAGCAGACAATTGCAGTTTACATGCGCCTGTTGAATGAAATAATTTTTCCAGCGCTTCGGTGCTGACTTCTATTTTTGCCTGGTAAGGAATATTTTCCGGGAAGGGTTTATCCTGGGCAGAAAGGAGCAGGCTATTCAAAAGACCGTAGCCGCAAATAATGGTTTTCAGGGTATTCATCAGATAGGGATCCCTGCTTTTTTCGCAGGTGGGATCTTCTCTTAAAAACGTTATTGCAGGGGGTAAATTGTCTCCTTACCAGGGATTCCCATTCTTGGAATAGGCAATGTGGTAATGTGTAAATAGGTAAATGTGAAAATGTGTAAATGAGGATCCCTGGATTTCATTTCCACATTTCCACATTACCACATGAGCACATTGATCTCACTGTATCAAAAGCGCACATAATTTGTATTAAAAACGAACTCATTCGTATATTAGGAATGTCTATTCCATTGTAAATCACTTGTATTTTTTCCGGCATATGATTGGATAGTTCCTGAATCTGCATTTCATTAACGGTCATTTCACTGCGGAAAAATAAACTATCAGCTATGATTTTACACTATATTAAGATCGCTTTGCGCAATCTCTCGAAGCAAAAAATTCTTGCTTTCATTAATGTATTCGGGCTATCTGTAGGCATAGCCTGCTTTAGCCTCTTTTTATTGTATACAGTAAATGAATTCAGTTACGATCGGTTTCATAAAAATGGTAATGAAATATACCGCGTTATTGACTGGTTTGCCGGAAATAAGGATCGTGAGCCCGGCGGGGATGCATCATCATATACTCCTTTGGGTCCTGCAATGAAAAAAGACCTGCCTGATATTGAGAATTTCGTGCGCTTCCAGGAGGGTTGGGGAGAACATTTCGTGAAAGCAGATAATAAGATCAGCCGTTCTTCCATATCCTTTGCTGATCCACAAATACTGAAAGTTTTTTCATTCAGATTAATTGCGGGGAATGCTTCCTATGCTTTGAAAGACCCTCATAACCTTATTTTAACGCGGGAAAAGGCCTTGCAACTATTTGGGGGAACAGATATTATCGGGAAAAGACTTGATATAAAAATGGATGATCAGCAGGATCAATTTGAGGCATTTAAGGTTGGTGGCGTTGTTGAAAATATACCAGCAACTTCTACCATACAGTTTAACATACTTGGAAATTTTGATTATGTGCTTGGTACTGAAGATGGGAAAGCAAGCGCAGGAAACTGGCATATGACCATCGGAATTAACAGCTATGTGCAGGTGAGGAAAGGAAGCCATTTGATGAATGAGCCGAAGAAGCTGGCCGCGTTCAGGCATAAATATTATGCGGATGATGAAGCATTTATGCTAAAGTCTGGCCGATGGGATGGCAAAGGCCCATTTCCGCTTAGCTTCAAATTACAGCCCCTTCGCGACATGCACACCAGCGTGAATGTGGGTGCCGGGGCCCCCGGCAGCACAACCAACCCAAAAAATTTGTGGATACTTATGAGTATTGCGGCCGGAATATTATTGATTGCATGTATCAATTTCACCACGCTGGCCATTGGACGCTCTGCAGGGCGGGCAAAAGAAGTCGGCGTAAGAAAAGTAATCGGAAGCGGTCGGAACAAGCTGATTTACCAGTTCCTTACAGAGTCCATATTATTAAGTACTCTTTCCGGTGCACTTGGATTATTGTTGGCAAATGGACTATTACCTTTTTTTAATCAGCTGTGCGGAAGGCAATTGAGTTTTTCATTCAGCCAGTTCCCCCAATTAATTTGGATATTGGGTGGATTAATCCTTTTGGTGGGATTGCTGGCAGGAAGTTATCCCGCCTTAGTGTTGTCGGGATTCAGGCCCGTGGATGTATTGAAAAGCAGGATCAGATTAGGTGGATCCAATTTTTTCACAAAATCGCTTGTTACTTTTCAATTTGCGCTTTCCATAGCATTAATTATTTCTACCCTGATTATTTTCAGGCAACTCCATTTTCTCCGCTCTAAATATCTCGGTCTGACAAAAGAAAATGTCATAGTCATTAATGCGGAAGGCGTTGATACAAAAAGAATATATCCGTTATTCAGGCAATCATTGCAACCCCAGCGGCAAATTATCGCAGTGGCTGGTTCTGAAATGGGGTTAGGTGAAGGACAGGGGCAAATGGGTGAAGGCTATACTTTTGGCGACAAGGAATTTGGCGCTATAGAATATCCTATCGATCAATATTACCTGAAATTAATGGGCATGCGGTTGATTGCGGGTCGCAATTTTGATCCTGCGATTGCAAGCGATACCACGAATGCCGTTATCATCAATGAAACCCTGGCAAAAACTGTTTTGGGCATGACCGCAGAAAAAGCAATCGGCCGGCAATTCAAAAGCAGAAGCAATAATTTCAAAACAATAATCGGAGTCATAAGGGATTTTAATTTTGAATCCTTGAACCGTGCAATAAGGCCACAGTTATTCACCATGCCGGGCAATTTCGCTCCCGCCAAATTTTTTGTGCGAATTCCGCCCGGTGAACCAGGCGCTTCAGTTTCCCTTTTGGAATCGAAATGGAAGAATATTGTTCCTGATTTGCCCTTTAAATACAGTTTTTTGGACGAAGATCTCGACCGCTTTTATAAATCGGAAGAAAAATGGAGCAGCATTGTTGGATGGGCTGGTGGCATTTCCATTTTTCTCGCCTGTTTGGGTTTATTCGGCCTGGCCGCATTGGCTGCGATTAACCGCACCAAGGAGATTGGAATCCGAAAAGTACTGGGCGCATCTGTATCTACCATTGTGCGTTTGTTATCTTTGGATTTTCTAAGGTTAGTGCTGATCGCCTTACTGATCGCATCGCCGGCCGCATTGTATTTCATGCACAAATGGCTGCTGGATTATGCATACAGGATTGATATTGGCTGGTGGGTATTTGTCATAACAGGAATCATTGCTTTTCTGATTGCCTTCCTCACTATTAGCCTTCAGGCTGTGAAAGCAGCTATTGCCAACCCGGTGAAAAGCCTGAGAACGGAGTAGGGTGGAATGTGGTAATTTGAAAATGTGCTAATGTGCTAATATGCTAATGTGTAAATGCGTAAATGTGTAAACATGAAAATGAGAGGAGGTTGTCAGGCTGAATTAATTAACACATTTTCGCATTTTCAAATTAGCACATTTGCCCTCAGTATTGCCCGGTAGAAAGCAGCACGAGGGTGCATGCTTCCTGTACATTTATGCCCCGGTTCTTTATGAGCTTTTCCAATTCCGGGTTTTCAGCACCCGGATTAAATATGACTCTTTTGGGATTTAAGGAAAGTATATAATTGTAGTAAGCTTTCTGGTTATTGGGGTTCAGGTAGAGGGTCACGGTATCAATATCCTGAACAGGACTCGTTTCGGTTTGAACGGGAACATCTTCCACCATGGCTTTTCTTTTACCGATGCCAATCACCGGATGGCCATGCGCACGCAATCTTTTTATAGCCAGGTTACTATACCTCTCAGGATTATCCGAAGCTCCGAGAACAATTGTTTTTTTTGGCGGGGAAGACATAGATAATAAACAATCAAATGGGCCAAATGTTCACCCGGATCATTGCGATTGCAATACAAACTGTATTGGCTGGACCTTATAGGTTTTTGCCGCCTTTCCATGTTTAAGACCAGGAACCCATTTGCCCGAAAGCTTAATGATGCGCAAGGCTTCCCGGTCCAATGAATATTCTACCGATTTTGAAATTACAGGATCGATCACATTTCCTTGTTCGTCTACTGTGAAAGCGGTTCTGACTTCGCCCTGTTTTTCAGATTCAACTGCCCGCTCAGGGTAATGTAGATTTTTCCCCAAATAGCGTTGCCATTGTGAACTTCCGCCAACATATTGGGATTCTTTGTCTCCTGCTTCATCATCCTCATCGTCAGCCGAGTCATCCTTACTGTAATTAATAGTTTTGATCAGGCTATCATGCACATAATCATATTGCATGGCTTCGTTCAGGGACTCGCCCGGTAAAAGAAGGTATTTATAAAAACTTCCTTCCTTTTTTCCGTTCTCATAATGGCCCATGGAATCCAGATTCCCTGTTTTATAATAATAAGATACCAATCCATTCAATACTGTACCATCATGGTCTTTGTACGTTTCCATCTTTATCATCGGCCCCCACATATGATAATAATTATAAACCCAGTTGCTATCTTCATTTTCATGAATCCAAAGCAGGTATTTGGCTGAATCCACGACCGTTTGTTTCCAGTTCGTGTCCAGAACATAAAATGATTCTTTGGCTTGGGAAAAGGCGCAGAAAGAACAAAGTGTGCAGGAAAGAGTTAGTATTGTTTTCATGAGAAATATGCAAAGTAATATACGATATTATTCAATTAAAATTACAAGTTCCGGTAAGAAGCTGTCCGTTGAACCCACTGCAATTTCCCTGAAAGAAATCGTTCATATATTTATTCCCGGGAGCCTGGGAATGAGTGTGGTGTAATCAGCCGGCAGGGATTTTTTCCACCTTACGCATCAGTTTTCATTTCTTATATTGCCAGATGCAGGAAACAGACCTTTCCAATGCTGACTTTCAGCTTGCTCTGCAGTTCGTCAATCAAACTGCCCAGCATATTTTTCTTACCGGAAAGGCGGGAACCGGCAAAACTACTTTCCTGAAATATATCAGGGATCATGCCAATAAGAAAATGGCGGTTGTTGCTCCGACGGGCGTTGCGGCCATTAACGCGGGAGGAGTCACCATGCATTCTTTTTTTCAACTGCCCTTCCGCCCGTTTATTCCCGGAACGCTGAGCGGCTGGAGCCAGTCCGGCCAGTGTATAGATGAATCCACTCTTTTGAAAAACATTCGCTTCTCCCCAGCAAAAAAGGAGCTCATTCAGGAACTGGATCTGCTGGTGATCGATGAAGTGAGCATGCTGCGCGCCGATATGCTGGACGCGATGGATGCAGTGCTCAGGTATTACAGGAAAATTTCACGGCCTTTCGGCGGCCTTCAGGTCCTTTTTATCGGGGATCTTTTCCAGCTTGCCCCTGTGGTCGATAAATCATCATGGGAGACGCTAAAGAACTACTATCAGAGCCCTTTCTTTTTTGACGCCCTGGTCCTGAAGAATTGCTCTATGGTAAATATTTCATTGAAGAAGATCTACCGTCAAAAAGATGCGTCATTTATAGAACTGCTGAACGGCATTCGCAATAATGCCATTTCCGAAAATGAACTGGATATTCTTCATAAACGGTATGAACCCGGATTTCAACCGGCCTATGGTGATCATTACATCACCCTGACCACGCACAATACAAGGGCAGATGCAATTAATAGATGTGAACTGGAAAAATTGTCCGGCTCAGCCTATTCTTTTGAAGCCGAGGTCAATGGCGATTTTGACCCCGGATCCGTGAATGCAGAAACCCAATTGTACCTGAAGAAGGGAGCGCAGGTGATGTTCGTAAAAAACGATAAGGGCGAGAACCGGCGGTACTTCAATGGTAAGATTGGGGCCATAAGCAGTATCACCCAAAGTGAAATCCGGGTGCGCTTCCCGGATGAAACGGGTGAGCTCATGATAGAAAAAGAAACCTGGAATAATATCCGGTATCATTATGACCGCGAGAAAGGGACGGTGGAAGAAGAAACAATTGGCAGTTTTATTCAATACCCCGTGAGACTGGCCTGGTCCATAACCATTCATAAGAGTCAGGGTCTGACATTTGAGAAAGCAATCATCGATGCGGGCGCATCTTTTGCTCCGGGTCAGGTTTATGTTGCCCTAAGCAGGCTCACTTCCCTGGAAGGATTAGTATTGTGTTCGCGCATTCATTCGGGCAGCATTATGACTGACCCGCGGGTGATTGGTTTTTCACAGGTTGAGGAAGCGGCCGTCCTTTTACAGGAACGACTGCAACAGGAGCAGGCCGTTTTTGTACTTCGCCTGATTGAAGAAGCTTTCCAATGGACTAAAATCTCCACTGCATTCCGGAATCATTTTGAATCGCATGGGAATCTTCTGATTAAGTCAAAAGATCAATCGGCGGAATGGGCAAAGCGCATGCTGGATAAAGCAGCAGAAGAATTGCTGGTGGCAGAGCGTTTTGGTAAGCAGCTTTCAACGCTTTTATTATCCGCAAAGGAAGATGGGTATGGGCCCCTGCAGGAAAGGATTGCTGCAGCCTGCAGCTATTTCTTTAAGGTGATTGATCTGCTGTTGGGTGCCGTTGAAAAGCGAAAAAAAGAATCAAAAAAAGTGGCCAGGGCCAGGAAATATGCAAAAGAATTAGCCGGACTGGAAAGAGTATTGCTTTTTAAAAAGGGTCAGCTTAACCAGGCTTTGCGGATGGGAGAAGGCCTTGTAAAAGGAATGGATGTAAATGATTTGTTTGATATGATCAACCCTGCTTTACCAGCGATTGAAATAGGGAAAAAAGAGGAGCAGGCCCCGAAATTAAAAAAGGGAGAGACCCGGCGATTAAGCCTTGCTCTGTTCAGGGAAAATAAAACTATTCCCGAAATCGCCGGGCTTCGCGGGCTTGCCATTACAACTATTGAGAATCATCTGGCTTCATTTATCACGACAGGAGAATTGGATATTCACGAGTTGGTGCCCCGGGAAAAGATAGAAACCATCCAGTCAGCGATAAGGGTTGCCGGAGATGCCCTGCTCGGTCCTATTAAGGAAAAATTGGGAGGATCATTTTCTTACCTTGAAATCAAGGCAGTAATGAAATACCGGGAAAAAATAATGAATTGACAAGTTGAAAGGAAAAATACGTGCTATTTACGGTGCCTAAAATTTTTCACCATGTGTGCTCCGGATAAGACTGCGGATAATACCGGGAAAGGGCCTCAGCGAGCGAAGGAGCAGGGCGGATAAAAAAGGATTGCCGAAAAAACGCTGAAGCATGCGTCCCGTCCGAAGGCGTCTCCCGAAAGTGCGGCTCCACTGCTTTTGATAATCGGCCTCCATCCGGGCACGATCATAAATATGACAGAAAAATTTATCCAGGCAGGCTGCCGCAATCTTTGATCCGTGCAGGGCCATGCTCATACCGTTTCCGCATAAGGGCGTGATCGTTCCGGCTGCATCGCCCACACATAAAACATGATCTACAAGCTGTGTCTTTTTTGCAAAGCTGATCTGTGAAATTGTCAACGGACTTTCATACAATTTTTCCACATTTGCGAACAACTCGCGAAGTTTCGGATTTTGCTCGAGTATCCTGTTTTCCATTTCCTGAATGGAATGCCCGCTTTTTTTTAAATTTTTTGCCATTGTCAGATAGCAAAGGCAATAACGGTCTTCCTCGATTTTGGACATTCCGCAATAACCTCCGGAGAAATTGTGCAGGGCAATCTCTTTTGCGGGGAATGACGCACGGACATGATATTTTACGCCGACATAATTTGCCTTACGGGAAGAATGTATGAAAGATCGATTCCATTTTACATCCAGGTTGCTTCTTTTTCCATAACAGCCGCAAACAGTCCGGGCCCGGAACAGGCCAGCGGAAGTGCTGATGGTGAAAATTTCTTTTTCGAATGCTGTTCCGGTAACTCTTGTATTTTCAAAAAGGAATGTGCCTTCCTTCTTCGCAATACCTGCGAGTGCCGCATCCAGCTTGAACCGGCTGATGCCAAAACCGCCCAAAGGCAGAAATTCTGTAATGGAACTTCCATTAGGCGCACTGATCGTTACCTGCTCAATCTGTGGAAGGTCCCAATCATTCAGAGGCAGCCCTAATTGGTTCAGAAAATCCCAACTCTCCATACTGATATATTCACCGCAAACCTTGTGAAAAGGATAGGTTTCTTTTTCAAATAAACCGATGCGATAACCTTTGCGCGAAAGTAGAATAGCGAGCGATAATCCGGCTAAACCGCCTCCTATAATGGCTGTATCGAATATGGCAGGAGGATTGGTCATGATGGAACGATCAGGAGCCAGCGGAATGCCCATTTCCATTTGAGCGTATAATGAAGTATGCCGGCCTTATGTAATATATTTTTCAATTCATTTTTTTTGAAACCCCGCAGTACAGACAAAGGCGCATCATGCTTTACCAGGTATGAACGCGAAAAAAAAACCGTCAATACCCGGATCGCATAGTACGCCAGGCGATGCCGGTGCAAGTCATTGATAAAAAATCCTTTGTTTGTATTTTGGCGCATCCAGCGAAACATATCGGTCAGCTGTTCTTCGGTGAAATGATGGCAAAATAATGATGAAAAAAGGATATCCGGCTTTGTATCAAAAATAACCTTACGGTAATCACTTACAATGAACTCGGGTAGTTTTTTCCAGGCTCCCTTTTCTGCCACCGCAATACAATCAGGATTCAGATCAATGCCGGTACAGTGAAGTGATGTTTGAAAAGAACCCATGCTCGTCTGGATGGCGCGCAGATTATCACCGCCGCCACAGCCGATCTCACAGACAGTAATATTTCGATGATGGTTAGCTGCCAGGGATTTAAAACCATCAACGGTAACTGTATGGCCACCAAGGCTGCGGTTGATTACTTCAAGTTCGTACAGATTCCGGGCGATGTCCGCTGCGGGAATACCTGACTGGTCAAGTAGTTCCTGTTTATAGCTGCGATGGATAAAATCCATAGGACAATGTAAGGGAATTCTGCAGGCTAATTGCCCGCAATAAAGGTTTCCATGGTGAGACCAGGTCCGAATGCCGCCCCGAATACAGTATGTTGTGCACCATTTTGGAATTTGTTTAGAAGTCTGTCAAGTACAAACAGAATGGTCGGAGATGACATATTCCCAAAATCGTGCAGCACCTCATAACAGGCATCCAGTTTTTCCTTTGGCAACTTCAAACTTTTTTCAATGGCTTCCAGAATTTTTCTGCCTCCGGGATGAATACACCAGTCTGTAATGGATTCTCCGGTAAGACGCAGTTTTTTGAGCGCATTATCCACCAGGTTTTTGAAATCCTCTTCAATCAGGTTCGGCACATAGCTGCGCAGGGTCATTTCGAACCCTGTGGAAGATAATTCCCAGCTCATATCCTGTTTTCCCCTCGGTATTATCTCAGCATAAAATCCCTGAATTCTCAGGCCCTCCGTCTTATCTGATTCACCTGTAACCAAAACGGCTGCCGATCCATCGCCGAAAAGAAGGCTTGAAGTAATATTATCGCTGCTGACTTCCTGCTGGAAATGCAGGGTGCAAAGCTCGGTGCAAACGATCATCACCCGCGCATCGGGTTCAGATTTACAGATTGTATCGGCCAGCTTCAAAGCATGAACAGCAGCGTAGCAGCCCATAAAATTTACGGAAGTCCTGAAAATATTTCGGGGAAGATCCAGCAATTCCACCAATTGCAGATCCAGGCCGGGAGCACTCAAGCCAGTACAGGTTACCGTGATGAGATGGGTAATTTCCTTTGGAGAGATCCTGTTTTTCAGACAATTCCGAATGGCTTCCGCTGACAGTCCTGGCGCAAATTGGTTAAATAATTTCATCCTGTGTTCAAGAGTGGGAATGGGTTCCAGATTTTCCGCAGCGGGATAAAAGGTCCAGCTTTCCGGCGGTCTGCTATAATCAGACAGGATAGAATACCGGTTCGAGATGCCGCTCTGATGATACAGGTACTTCAATTTCCTGCGATCTTTCTCATTGAAAGCATAGATGCGGCTCATAAAACCCAGGATCTCGTCCTGATTATGTTTAAATCGCGGAAGAGCCGTACCGATAGATATGATCTTACTCAATAATGCTAATTAAAAGTTATTCTTTACCCTGACAGATTATAATGCATAAGAAATACAACAATAAAGCCAAGGTTTGTGCAAAAGGAAGCGATTCCGTTCATCCGCATTGTATGCACAAAGTTCGCTTCAGCAGGATTCCGCCATACTTTTACAGTCCATACCATAAAGTATACGATGACGGGCACCATGCAGGTTGCAAACACAAGGAATTCTTTTATTTCCAGAGAAAACTTGAAATACAGGGCCAGGGCGGCAAATGCAATGCCATAAACGATTCCGCAGAAAATGAAGGTTCCCCGGTACCCCAGAACGGCACTTAGGGTGCGAACGCCGTCCTTTGCATCGGCAGCATGCTGATATATTTGTGTTAACGGATAAAAGCCTCCAATCAAAAGGGAAGCAGTGATCATTCCTCCCAGTGGCGCATGCAAACTCATTTCGCGGCCAGCTCCATGATAAACCATAAAAAAAATCAGGGCGCCCTGAAAAATGACTACAGTCAGATATCCCCACACCGGATATTTCTTCAAACGGATCCCGCGCGCACTATATGCCCGCGAAGCAAGGATATAGAGCATGGTTCCCATCATGAAATAAACACTTATCCCCAGGCTCAACAAAATAGCCAGAAGATCCATTAAAATGGTCACGTAAAATAACTGACGCGTTGGAGCCGGAGGGGATTTTAACCCACCGATACTTTCTTCATCCCGGTCTACATAACTGTTATATCCATTGCTGGAAGGATAAAGCAAAATATGAAGGATAAAAAAGATCAGTATTGCACGGTATGTATCGGGATGTAGCAGCTGGCTCATCGCAAACCAATATACCGGCATCAGAAAAAAAGAAAAATGGAATCGCAGTAATTGAAAAGTTGAACGGAAAAATGGCATAAGAGAGCAGACTTTGATTTAAAATTTCTTCCGCGAACGGGAAAATACGGGGAATGATTCAGTCCCGCTTTATTCTTTCCCCCCTCAAACGGAAACAATTCCCGGTGCGGGAAAAATTAATGAAGATAATCCAATGGTTGTCAATTTTTTGCGCAATGGTATAGATTTCGTTTCTAGTCTGCCATGTTCAATGCCCCAAATATGAAAACGAAGATAAGCGTGAATATTCTTTCGCTTGTGAGCACAACGGGTATTTCAGGATGAATTCTCACAGCTATACTCGTTGGCAGCAGCGTGAAACCAAAATAGCGGTTCTATAACTTATTACATTGCGACGGTTAAACAAGCATTCGTAAGGGCTCCTCAAGGAGTCCTTTCAATGTTTGCAGGAATGAAGCGCCGGTTGCCCCATCTACCACCCGATGATCGCAGCTTAGTGTAAGCCTCATAATATTGCCGGGAAGGATTGCCCCGTTTTTCACAACAGGTATCTGCTGAATAGCTCCAATGGCCAGGATACATGCATCCGGCGGATTGATAATGGCAGTGAAATCGTCTATACCAAACATGCCGAGGTTGGAAATAGTAAAGGTGCTCCCTTCCCAATCGGCAGGCTGGAGTTTTTTATTTTTTGCTTTTAGTGCAAGGTCTTTTACTTCTGTGGCGATCTGCGACAAGGATTTACTGTCAGCAAAACGAATCACGGGAACCAGCAATCCATCTTCCACAGCTACTGCCACACCGATATTCACGTGGTGATTGATACGTATCTTTTCACCCAGCCAACTGCTATTGACCGCTGGATGTTTCTTCAGCGCAACGGCAACGGCTTTGAGCACAATATCATTGAATGATATTTTTACAGTGGATCCATCATTGAGTTTTGCCCTGCCTTCAACGACCTTGTCCATGTCAACCGACATATTCAGATAAAAGTGGGGAGCTGTGAATTTGCTCTCAGCCAAACGTTTGGCAATGACCTTGCGCATCTGGGAAACCGGAACTTCGTCAAAGCTTACCTGTCCCGCCGGAATATTTGCACCCGGTGCGGAACGAGCCATACCCGCGGATGAGGGAGCACCAGCGGGTTGGTATTCAGATACATCCTTTTTCACGATGCGCCCATTGTCGCCGCTGCCATGAAGTGCTGACAAATCTATTCCTTTTTCTGATGCCATTTTTTTTGCAAGGGGGGATGCCTTTATCCTTCCGTCCCCGTTAACGGTCAATTGCTGATGTTCCGCAGGGGCCGCAGAAGCAGCTTCCGGCGTTTCCCTGTTTTGCGCTGCAGGCGGCGCCTTCCCTTTATTTTTTGAGGC
>JANWIY010000037.1 GCA_025449645.1 Chitinophagaceae bacterium
CACGCTGTAATTACGGTAAATGGAAAAGTAAATGGCCTCCTAAAAAATATTCATATTCCATATCTGGAGATCGGCGGAATTGGAAATACATCGCTTGCCGCCTCGGGAAACATCCGCGGCCTGCCGGATGGGGAAAATGCCTGGTACGATATTAATCTTTCCAGGCTGAGTACTTCACGCGCTGATTTGATTAAGATCGTCCCGGCCAGATCATTGCCTCAGAGTATTCGCTTCCCGGGCCAGATGAGTGCAAACGGAAAACTCACGGGCACGGTTAAGCGCTTCCGGGTAAACCTTCATGCCGGAACCAGCGAAGGGAATGCGGATATTGCCGGATTGATGGACCTGGATCATAAAACATACGACCTGTCGGCAAAGACACAATCCGCCGATCTGGGCTATATCCTGAAGCAGGACAGCCTGTTTGGTAAAATAACACTTGATGCAACAGCTAAAGGATCCGGATTTGATCCAAGGAAAATGAATAGTGTTTTCCATGTCAATTTAAAAGAAGGAACCATAAAATCCTATAATTACAAAGGCTTGCTGCTGGATGCAAATCTGCATAACGGGTCGGGTACAATCATATCTTCCATGCATGATCCCAATATTGAGTTTGCATTAAATGCAAATGCGGATTTCCTGAATAAATATCCTTCTGTGAAGATCAACCTTGAGCTGGATACCATAAACCTTCTTGCACTGCATTTATTGAAAGACAGCGCCCGGATGCATTTTCAGCTTGTAGGAGATTTCCCTTCCACAAATCCCGATTCCCTTCAGGGAAAACTGAATATCTATGATATTGCCTTTTCCAATGGCGGCAGGAATTTGTATACTGATACGGTCAGGCTGATCGCCGCACATTCAGATACTGCTCAACAAATCCAGTTTCGCTCAGAAATGGCGGACCTGGACTGGACCGGAAAGTTCAGGGTAACACAGGTTCCTGCTGCATTCAAACAACTCGTCAATTCTTATTACAAGCTGGCGGCCTCTCCTGATACGGCCCGGATTGCAGATCAGGAATGGCAGATGAAAATTTCGCTCCGGCCGTCTCCCCTGGCATTGAATGTGATGCCTGAACTGAAGGGAACAGACAGTATTCAGGGAAATATCTATTTCAACGGCGCAGAAAAAAAATTCAACCTCGAAGTGAAGGCACCAAAGATTCAAATCAACGGTGAGTCCATTCATGAATTAAATCTCCAGGCCGGAACAAAAAATAATGCCATTACCTATGATCTGACTGTAGCCGGTGCCGGGAAACCTGGGTTTCAGGTATATCAGTCTTCCCTTTCCGGAAAAATAGCTGATGACAAATTGTTCACGACCCTCTTGCTAAAGGATAAAAAGGAAAAGGATCGCTACAGGTTGTCCGGAACCTTATCCCAGGTGACAAATGGGGTCCGGTTTGTATTCAACCCAGACAGCCTGGAACTGAATTATGATCGCTGGAATATTCCTGCTGATAATTATATACTATATGATTCTTCAGGTCTCCTGGTGCGCAACATGAAAATTGAACATAAAACGGAATTGCTTTCTGTTAATTCGAACGGAAACTCGGGAAAGTCCCCGCTTGATCTCGCTTTTACCAATTTTCAAATCCATACGCTTACCCAATTTGCGGATCAGGACTCCCTGTTTTTGGATGGAACAGTTAACGGCCGCGCTGAAATAAGAAACCTGGACACAAAACCCCTTTTTACTTCGGACCTGAAAATTCAGGATCTCGCCTACAAGGCAGATACTGTTGGAAATGTTCTTTTAAAAATCAGCAACGAAGAGCAGAATGCCTATACTGCGCATATTTTGCTGAGCGGAAGGGATAACAATGTAAGCATTGATGGTAAATATTTTTCCGGAGAAAGCAAGATGGATCTGAATGTGAAATTGAATCAGTTAAATCTCGCTTCATTTAAATCAGTGGCCGCTTCCCAGATCAGGGATATGAAAGGGTTCCTGAAAGGAAGCCTGCATGCCAGCGGAAATCTCGATCAACCCCTTTTGAATGGCAATCTTTATTTTGACAGTGCAGTGGTCGTTCCTGTATTTACTGGAGAATCCCTGAGGTTGGGCGGGGACCAAATTGGTTTTGACAAGGACGGATTTAATTTTTCAGAATTCTCCATGCTTGATTCTGCCGGAGATAAAGCCACCCTGGATGGAAACGTATTTACCAGCGATTTTAGAAAATACAGGTTCGACATGACTTTTAATGCTGAAAATTTCCGACTCGTCAATGCATCTAAAGAACCCAACCGTGTATTTTACGGAAAACTGAACATCAATGCGGATGTGGACGTAAAAGGCGATCAGGATCTGGCGAGGCTCAATGCCTTTATCCGCGTAAATAAGAATACGGATTTTACAGTGATCCTTCCGAGTGATGACCCCGAAGTAGTGGACCGTCAGGGCGTGGTGATATTTGCTGAAAAGAACCGACCTGTTGATTCTGTCCAGTTCAAACATTTTCTGGATTCGCTGAGTTCGAACGCGCACCTGAAGGGAATGGACCTGTCGGCCATTATCGAAACTGATAGCAATGCACAGTTTACACTGGTGATTGATGAAAGGAACGGAGATGCCCTGGCCATGCGGGGGCGTGCAGAATTAACCGGCGGCATAGATAAGAGCGGGAAGACTACCCTTACCGGGAATTATGAACTGGATAATGGATCTTATAATCTTACACTAAGTGTGTTGCACCGTCAATTTATGATCCAGCGGGGAAGCACGGTCACCTGGACCGGTGATCCGACGAAAGCAAATATTAATATCAATGCAATTTATACCGTCAACACGCCATCCATAGATCTGGTTGAACAACAGCTCGCAGGTCGAACTTCGGATGATATAAACAGGTTCAAGCAAAGGCTTCCATTCCAGGTAAAACTTACAATGACCGGAGAACTTCTTCAGCCAAAGATCAAGTTCGATATTGATCTGCCGGAAGAATTGCTGTCATTATGGCCGGATGTGGATCTTAAACTGCAACAGATGCGTACTGATGAAGCG
Organism: Chitinophagaceae bacterium; assembly: GCA_025449645.1. GTDB lineage: Bacteria > Bacteroidota > Bacteroidia > Chitinophagales > Chitinophagaceae > Puia. Next base: position 3,022 of record JANWIY010000037.1, read on the forward strand.
GAGGTGAATAAACAGGTATTCGCCCTTCTTCTCCTGGGACGTTTTGTTACGGAGAATCCATTTGAAAGTGCGGCAGGAGGAACGAACGCCAATACGATTGCGCGTCAAAGTGCGAGCAAAATATTGAGTGACCAGCTAAATCAATTGGCCGGATCCCTGATTAAAGGTGTTGATGTGAATTTCGACTTGAATTCCAACGAGGATTATACAACGGGAGCCTTGCAAAACCAGACGCAACTGAACGTAAATGTTTCCAAAAGCCTTTTCAATGATCGTATCCGGGTAAGTGTCGGAAGCGATTTCCAGCTTGAGCAAACAGATCCTGGTCAGAACGCATCCAATATTGCAGGAGATGTAAACCTCGATTACAAATTGAGCCAGGATGGGCGGTACATGATCAGGGTTTACAGAAAAAATCAATATGAGAGTGTGGTGGAAGGCCAGGTGATTGAATCAGGACTGAGTTTTATCCTCACTTTCGATTATGACCAGTTCAGAGAATTGTTCGAAAAAAGAAAGGAACCGAAAAAATTGAAAAAGCAAAAGCCGGTCAAGCCGGTTTCAGAAAATGAGGCGGGTGGAAAATAAAATTCAGGGGATGAAAGTTCTAATGATCAGGTGTCTGGTTTTTTTTGGCAATGTGGCCATGCTTTTTTCCTGTAGCGAAACAAAAAGCCTGCAGGAAGGCCAATACCTGTATGACGGTGCCAGAATAGTCATTAAGTCGAATCCGAAAATTAAAAGAAAAGAAAGAAAAGAACTAAAGCAAGAGCTGAATGACCTGGTTCGCCCCAAACCCAATACCAGTTTCCTGGGAATTAAATTCAAATTGTTATTTTATAATGCAGGCTCCGCAAAAGGAAAGGGAATTGGACATTGGATCCAGAAGACATTGGGGGAGCCACCCGTCCTCGCCTCTTATTCAGTATTGGATAAGAGTAGGGCTGTACTCCAAAACCGATTGGATAATCGAGGATTTTTTAAAGATTCAGTAACCCTGGATACAACCTACAGGGGAAGAAAGTTGCGGGCCAGATATACTGCCGGACTAGGTTACCAGTACAAGATCCGGGATGTGGTTTATCCCCCGGATCCCGATTCACTCGGTGTTCAGATTTCCCCTATGGCCAAACATTCATTGCTGAAGAAGGGCGAACCATACAACCTCGATGTGATCAAAAACGAAAGGACGCGCATAGATACCCGCCTGAAACAGCGCGGATATTATTATTTCAGTCCGGATGACCTGCTGGTTAAAGCTGATACAACTGTTGGGGACCATCAGGTGGATATGACCCTGATCATAAAAAAATCAACACCGGCGCAGGGACGGGAAGTTTATCGCATAGGTGAAGTGATCGTATTTGCTGATTATGATATTAATTCAGACACAGGTCAGGCTATGCAGCAGGTTCCTAAATTTCATGGTTATACAATTGTTGATCCAGGAAAAAAATTCAATCCGGAAGTGATCAGTCGTGCCCTGGTCTTTAAACCCGGCGATCTGTATAACCGCCTGGATCAGGATCTCTCTTTGAACCGCCTGATCACCCTGGGCGTTTTTAAATTTGTTAAAGTGCGTTTTGATGAAACGGACACCGGGAAAAATATCCTGAATGCCTATTATTATCTAACACCTGCACAGAAAAAATCCATTCGGTTTGAAGTCTCCGCGCTCACCAAATCGGACGATGCGAACGGTGGAGAATTATCGGTAAACTGGAGGAACAGGAACTTTTTCCATGGTGCCGAATTGTTTACGGTCACGGCCTCCGGCGGCCTTGAAAAACAATTTATCGGCAAGGGGCAGAGTATTACGACGAATAAGCTGGGTTTGGATTTTAACCTTTATTTACCTCGTGTGATTGCTCCGTTCCGTTTCAGGACCAATAGCGGTTTTATGCCGAAAACCAGAATAAATCTGGGGTATGAATATTTTGACCAGATCACCCAGTACACCCTGAATTCATTCAAGACCAGTTTTGGATATGTATGGAAGGAAAGTACATCTAAAGAGCACACGCTGAATGCGATCAGGATCGATTATGTAAACCCATCGCATATCAGTCCCGCTTTTCAATTGGGACTCGACACAAATACTTTTCTTGCGCGCAGCCTGCAGCGACAATTTATTATTGGACCCGTTTATAATTTCAATCTGAATACGCAGGTGAGGCCAAATCATAAAAAGAACAATTATTATTTCAACGGGAACCTGGATCTTTCTTCGAACCTGCTGGGTATCCTTACAGGAGCTGACGTAAATAAAGGAAAAGAGCAGGAAATATTCAATACGCCATTTTCCCAATATATCCGCGCCGAAGCGGATTTTCGACATTATCTTAATTTCTCGCAGTATACGGTATTGGCTACCAGAGCCACAGCCGGTATAGGATACGCTTATGGGAATAGTGTGACTATGCCCTTCGTAAAGCAATTCTTTGCCGGCGGTGCGAATGATATCCGCGCATTCCGTTCCCGGTCCCTTGGGCCTGGCTCATTCTATGCGGGCAACCGGGATACCGCATTTCTGGCCGACCAGCCCGGGGACATCAAGATGGAAATGAATGCAGAAATCAGGTTCAAACTTTTCTCTGTTGTGCGGTGGGCTTTTTTTGTGGATGCCGGGAATATCTGGACTTTAAGAGAAGATTCCACCCGGCCGGGCTCAAAATTCACCAATGATTTCTTAAAGCAGGTTGCCGTCGGCGTGGGTACCGGCATCCGGCTGGATATAAGCATACTTCTGCTAAGGCTCGACCTTGGCATACCGGTAAGGGAACCTTTTCTACCCGAAGGTCAGCGATGGCTCTTTGACAGCAGGAACCTGGTTCTTAATTTCGCGATCGGTTACCCGTTTTGATGCGGTACCTGATACTGCCAAATGAATTCATTCCATTCTCAGGCTATCTACTGGATTTGTAAGGGACGCCTTTATGGAATGATAACTCACCGTCATCAGGGCAATAAGCAAGACAGATAAAGTAGCATAGAAAAATATCCAGCCATTCATGGCTATACGATAAGGATAATGATCCAGCCACTTATTCATTGCCCACCACGCTGCAGGAGAAGCAATACCTGCAGACAGGACGACCAGTTTTAAGAAGTCGTTGGAAAGTTTTCCTACTATTCCTTCTACTGAAGCCCCCAAAACCTTTCGGATGCCAATTTCTTTTTTTCGCTTTTCGGCAGAAAATGTTGCCAGGCCGAAAAGGCCAATACAAGAAATAAAAATGGTAAGTGAGGCACCAAAGGCAATGATTTGCTTCCAGGTTGCCTCCATATCGTACTGGTCCTTGTTGCTGGCGTATTTAAAGGTATATTGATATGGTTCAAAGGGGTACAGTCGTTTAAACGTCTTTTCAATGAAACTCAATGATTGTGAAGTATTGCCTTCCCTGAGTTTTATATAGACGTTATTGTATGGGAGATCCGGCCTCATCGAGAGTATTTCCGGCCCCATTTTATCTTTTAAAGACAGAAAATGATAATCCTTTATCACACCGATTACAGTGTATTTCTTATTCATATAAAAGAAATCAACCACCTGCCCAAGCGGGTTTTTCCATCCTGCCTTCTTTACAAATTCTTCATTTACCAAAACGGACTGCGCACTGTCTGATGTAATGTTTTTTGAAAAATTCCTTCCCTCAATAACGGGTATGTCAAAAAGGGTCACATAGTTTTCATCAACATGTTGTATGTCAAACCCTATTTCCTGCTTGTTGTTGATATAAGCAGACGTTCCGATCCTTCCGCCCCGGTTCGCTGTTACATTCTTAATGGAAGGGCTCTTTAATAGTTCGTTCTGCAAAAGCGCGAGTTTTTGCCTATCCATGTCCGGGGCCTGAACTAAGACAACATTTTTAAAATTATAACCCAGGTCATAGTGCATTAAATAATTAAACTGCGAATAAAAGGTGATTGCAGCAATGATGAAGAAAGTTGCCAGGGTAAACTGGAACACCACAAGAGCTTTCGATAAATAATTTTCCCCCGAAAACTGCTGTCGATTGTATAGTGACTGAACCGGATTAAATCGTGACAATACCAGAGCGGGATAGAAGCCGGCCAATAACGCGGTTACCAAAAAGCTGATTAAATAACCCGTTATTAATTTTGCATCTAACAGATAAGAAAATGAAAGGGATTTATTGGCAAGCGCATTAAAAAATGGGAGGGTAAGGATCACGAGGATTATGGCAAGCAAAAAAGCAATCAGGCTTAGGGCGCAGGATTCGCCCAGGAATTGGGCGACAAGCTGGGAACGCAAGCCTCCAACCACTTTACGGATGCCAATTTCCTTGGCTCTTTTAAGCGATTTCGCCAAGGTAAGATTGATAAAATTTACGCAGGCAATAAGCAGAATAAACAATGCTATACCACTTAATATATAGGTGTAAATAGGATTGCTGGCATCTCTTAAGCCATTGTCGGCCGGATAATCTGCGCTCATATGCATCTCCGGCAATGGCTGCAGCCCAAAATTAATTTTGTCCTTAAAGCTATGGTTCAATTCAGCATCTTTCAGTTGGTCGGCAGCTTCAGCTTTAAATGTCTCCTTCATCTTTTTTTTCACCATGGTTATGTCCGACCCTGGCTTTATGATTACAAAAGTGTTCAGAAAGAAATTGAGCCAACTGTCATCTGGATTCAGGGTCTGCATAAGCTTCATGGGTAAAAGCATATGTATTTTTATGGAAGAATTCTGGGGTGACTTTTTTGCAATGCCGGAAACAATGAATGTGCGGAAGCTGTCATTTATTTTAAGGTCCAAAAACCTTCCAAGTGCATTTTGTCTGCCAAAATATTTTTCAGCTGATTCTTCTGAAAGCACAACTGAATTTATATTCCTTAGGGCAGTCGCAGGGTCACCTTGCAGCATGGGAAAAGAAAAAACGGAGAAAAAATCGTCGTCAACGTATAACGCATCCTGCTCAAAAGCATCTGTGCCCGATCTCGCGGTAAGGTTGACATCTTTAATCCGGACAAAATTTTCAATTTCAGGAATTTGTCTCTTAAACGCCGGCCCGGGCATCATACCCGTGCTCGAATATTTATTTACATTACCATCAGCGCCAGTGAGGTCAGCAACCACCCTGTATATCCGGTCCTTTTTTTCATGAAAGCGGTCATAACTTACCTCGTCCATTGTATAGAGAAGGATAAGCATGCAGCAGGCGAGCCCAACACTGAGGCCAATAATATTGATAAGGGAAAACACCTTATTCTGCCGGAGATTTCTGAAGGCTGCTTTTAAATAGCTTTTGAACATGATGACTAACTTTCCATGGAGTCCGGTTAACTGTGCGAACTAAATGCCAGATTAGTATATTATTGTAAATCAATGTTCTATTTTTATTATTGAAATTTGGATCGTGCGTTTTTGATACAGGAAGTGTGCGGTTATTTCATCCCCGCGGTCTCTTTAATTGCCGTATACATAGATTTCCACATCAGGTGAAATATGGAGCGGTGGCGGTCACGTCCAAAATCAACGCGCGAGACGCGCGTTTCGCCCTTGGCAGGGTTCGAGGCCTTTACTAAGAGACCGGCCGCCAGCGTGGTCAATACCTTTGTTTTATATTTATTATTGGCATTGTCTTTTTTCAGAAGGATCAATTTGACTTCACTGTACAAGAAGGTCAGTTTGCCTACACCGTGCATTTTATTTGCGTCCAGTTGGTAGCTGAGGCTTTGAATTTTCCCTTTGTCAACCTTTGCCAGAGCCAGGGGCTCGATCATCGGGTTAATGGAGACCGCATTCATTCCGTCCATTTTTGCATTAAGGGTGAAATCCCCATCCTGATTGTTAAGCACCATGATCAATTCAGCATGCATCGGCGCTTTGTTCAGGAACCTGGATTGAAAATCCAAACGCATCTTATTGTTTTTAGCAATGGAAGCAGCAATATTTGTCACATTGCTCAGCACGGCATGTACTGAGTAAAACTGAACCTTGCCGCTGCTGTCTGATTTTGGGTTTTTTTCTTTGTACTCTATAAAAGCCTTCGCAAAGATCAGTTTGCGGATGTCCACGGGCAGGCCCAGTTTCATAAGTTCAATTTGTGGGTAGTTATCGGTCCTGTCAACCGAATCATGCGGATGCGTAATATCGCGGAATATTTTGAAGGAACTGTTCCCGAGGATAATGCTGTCGGCGATCAGCCGCTGGTTAAACAAGGCAAAGCGGTCGATATGCCTGATCGACAGGTTATCAATTGTAAAGTCGAATCGGTCCTTTGAATATGTATATTGGGCTGCAAAGGCCGATTCCGATAACTGTGGCTCTACGAGGATTTTCCCAACCTTAAGTAAATTGTCCGCACTGTTGTAATCCAGCCCGGAAAAAATATATTTATATTGCTTGTCTTTGGAATTCAGGTTAAGGCTATTGCAGCGGATTGAAATCTCTTTGGCAAAAAGAATGCGGGAACTATCGTTCTGACTCAGGCTGTCAATTAAAATATCGGAAAGTCCGCATGAAAGACCATTTTCCCGAAATATTATCTTTCCGGTTTCAGGATCCTTAATGATGAACGTAATATTGTGAAGGTTCAGACTGTCGGCTTTAACCCGTTGTAGATTCCCAAGCACCTGTTTATAGATCTGCTCAACCAGTATGGATTTGTTGGAATTGCTTTCCTGCTTTCCAGTAGTGAGTTGTATTGTTGCGCTTTGAATATTGATTGATTGGCCTTCCAGTTCTTTATTCAGTAGCGCTTTGGGCGTTTTGACGCCTGTGATTACTATTTTTGGTATCGAGATATCTACGCGCGCCGGCGGATGATCTCCCTTACTTAGTTGCAAATACACTGAACTATCTGTTTCCAGGTGAACGTCTTCAACTGAAACATTCCCGGCGACTTCATCAATTACCAGATTCTTATAGGAAAGCTTGTAAAGCCCTGCCGATTTTCCTGAAATCGCCTTGCTTAATTTTCGCCTGACCAGCTCATATTTGATATTTTGCCAGAAGAAACCTGCAATAATTCCAATAATAACCAGACCTGAAATAATATATATCCATGCTAAATGACGGGAACTTTTTTTTTTGATCATTTAATAGAATTATGGCCGGAGCAAAATTGTACCGGAAAATGGAAATAGGCGGATATGGATAACAGAAGGATCAGTTAAAATAGGCAGGAGTGTAGACTAAATGATTTGCTGGTATTCTGCTGAAGAATTCCTGGTTTTGCGGCCCGCTTTGAAGAAACCAGTGCTGTACAATCACCTTAACCTGGCTCATCAGCATGCGTGGTGAAATCTTTGCCTGATTTCTTTCTGCGTAATCAGCGTGGGTAATCTTAACTTTCAGGATGACCAGCTCGTTCCTTCTTGCTTTTTGTTTAATACCCTCAGTCAATCCTTCAATGCTGTTGATTTCTTCGGGATCATTTATGATATAAGCTTTCCCCAAAATCTTCAGATAGTAATCGCGACCCTTCCGGAAAAAATCCAGTTTGGCCTGAAATATTTTTTCGAAAGTGTGAATGCACTGCATTGGTTTGGGCACAACAAACCAAAGCTGGCCGAGATCGTCTATCCTAAGAATCCTCACCACACAGGTTGGAATTTTCAAAACCGTATCGCTGGTGGAAAAAAATAAAGCGTTCTCCAGGTCGCGCACTTTCTCTTCAACAAATGATAAGGGCAGATAACGAGTCATATTTTCTTTTTTGGTGATTATTCGTTGGTAGAGAAAGTTCAAAACAAGTACCATTTTTCACAAATGGATTTCCTTTCCTCATGTGTAAGATAAATTCCTTATCGTCAATCTTTTATTTGATTTATATTCATGACTGGATATTTCCCGTAAAGGGAAAATCGTTTTTAATTGAGCAACCGGTTTACAAAATGAGTAAGGAATTCCCCAAACAGTCTCTGAATTCTTTTTATGCTGCTTTGAATTTATGGCATGGATTTCCTTTCCTTCAGGTCTATAACGCTTATGCAAAATCGCTTTAAAAAATATTGGCTGCTGGCCAAAGGAACTTTTCTGCATTTTGATTCTTTCAACGGATTAAAACTTAGCGCTGCCTTATCCTACTACACCGTTTTTTCTTTGGGTCCATTAATGATCGTAATCATTTCCCTGGCGGGCATATTCTTCGGAAGACAGGCTGTGGAGGGCCGAGTTTATCATGAGATCAGTGGATTGGTTGGAAGTAATGCAGCCATGATTGTGCAGGATATTATCAGCAACATCCGCAAATCAAATCATGGTATGGCCGGGGGTATAATCGGTGCATTCATTTTAATCCTCGGGGCTTCCGGAGTATTTTCTGAAATCCAGGGTTCCATAAATTACCTGTGGTCAATTCCGGCACCTAAGAAGAAAGGATTCCTGGTGGCCGTTATTAAAAAACTCATTTCTTTCTCTTTGCTGATCGCCCTGGCTTTCCTGCTCATGGTATCCCTGGTGATCAGTGCAATGGTGGATGCCTGGAGCGACCATATCAAGGTGTTATTCAACAGCTCAATGGTAAATTTGTTTTATGTGCTGAATATTATTATTATCCTGATTATCGTCAGTTTCCTGTTCACCCTGATATTCAAAATCCTCCCGAACGCTGTTATCCGGTGGAAAGATGCCATTACCGGCGCAACAATTACTGCGTTTCTGTTCTTAATCGGTAAATTCGCCATTGGATTTTATCTGGGCAGCTCAAGGATCGGCCTCACCTATGGAACCACAGCTTCCATTGTGATCCTGATGTTGTGGGTGTATTATTCATCCATTATACTTTATTTCGGAGCGTCATACACCTGTATCTACGCCGCATCCCGGGGATATCCGATTAAACCCAGGTAATCTTAGCTGGTTTCCATGGTACGTTTTTTATATGATGGTATGATATTGAATGTTTCAAGACCCTGTCGCAAATCAAAAACCGCCTGCATTTGAAAGTGAACATAAATCCGATACAGGAATTTTTATCGCAGTTGCGTATCTCCTTTCTGGGAGATAACCTCATGCATAAATATGATAATGAAAAAGCGCCCATCCGGTCCGAACTCTTCAGTCTTGAACAGTTGGAAGCTTATGCCAAGACCCTGGCCAAAACCCATCAGATTACGGCCGAACACAGCCCTGAACAACTACTTAGAAGACTCGCGGAAAATGAGGAGATTCTGCTGGAAGTTCATAACCTGCTCACCGCATCCGCAAAAGAAAATATCCGGATCACGCCCGCCGGTGAATGGCTGCTGGATAATTTTTACCTGATCGAAGAACAGGTCTATACCGGTAAGAAACATCTGCCCAAAGGATATAGTAAGGGCCTTCCTCAATTGTTGAAAGGCCCTTCTGCTGGTCTGCCGCGCGTATATGATCTGGCCATTGAACTCATTGCACACAGCGATGGACGTGTTGACCTGAAAAGCCTGAATAGTTTTACAGCTTCCTACCAGGAAGTTTCAGAATTAAAACTCGGAGAACTTTGGGCCATTCCCATCATGCTCAGGCTGGCACTGATTGAAAACCTGCGCCGGCTGGCAGCACTCATAGCGAAAGACCGGATCAACAAGAACCTCGCGGATTACTGGGCAGACCAGATGACGCAGACAGCAGAGAAAGATCCGAAAAGCCTGATCCTGGTGATCGCAGACATGGCGCGTTACGGACCTCCAATGGAAAGTTCATTTGTTGCCGAACTCACCCGGCGACTGGTTGGGAAGGGCTCGGCCTTTTCATTGCCCATCAGTTGGATCGAACAAAGGTTGTCTGAACAGGGCATGACAAGCGATGAACTCGTGCACATCGAAAATCAGAAACAGGCAGCGGATCAGGTCTCCATTGCAAACAGCATTGGAAGTCTTCGATTTTTAAGCAGCAACAACTGGCGTGATTTCGTGGAAAACATCAGCACGGTTGAAAATATTCTGCGCAATGAAAGCAATGATGTTTATCCTTCCATGGACTTCCGCACGCGTGATGAGTATCGCCATATGGTTGAAAAACTAGCCAAGGGCAGCGGACGTTCTGAATCCGAGATCGCCCGGATGGCAGTTGAAATGGCCGGAGGGAGTGACGCCGCACAGCCGGATTTCCCCAGGGCCTCCCATGTGGGTTATTATCTGATAGGAAAAGGAGCGAAGAAGCTTGAAAAAGCAGCCGGCGTGACCTTTTCATATCTGGAGCGCTTTGAAAGGACCTGCTGGAAAATGCCTTTGATGCTCTATTCCGGATTAAGCTTTATAGGAGCAGTATTTTTTTCCGGCGCACTGGTTCACAGGGAATACCTGAATGGACTCAGGCATTTATGGGTTATCTGGGTCATTGAGTTTTTTACACTGATTGCCTGCAGTCAGCTTTCAATTACACTTCTAAACTGGATCACGACAATCCTGGTTCGCCCCCGTGTGTTGCCGCGAATGGATTTTTCCGAAGGAATTCCTGAAGAATTCCGGACCCTCGTTGTGATACCATCCGTGTTTAATGATTCAAAAGAACTGGAAGAACTCGTTGAAAACCTCGAAGTGCGCTTTCTTGCGAACCGCGACCCGAATATCCATTTTGCCTTGCTGACGGATTTCAAAGATGCTCAAACGGAGACCCGCCCCGGAGAACAGGAATTGCTTCACGAAGCGCTCGCAAGAATTGTCGCATTGAATGAAAGATACGGAAAGCTAAAAAATGAAATCTTCTTCTTGTTTCACAGGCCCAGAAAATATAATGCGAAAGACAGGATATGGATGGGGTATGAACGCAAACGGGGAAAACTGGCAGAGATGAATGCCTTGTTGCGCGGACATGGCAGGGAAAATTTTTCATTGATTGTCGGCGAGCCCGAACTGTATGAAAAAGTGAAATACGTCATCACGCTGGACACAGATACACAACTCCCACGCGATGCCGGATGGAAAATTACCGGAACTATGGCCCATCCGATGAATCAACCCTTTTATAATGAAAAAAAACAAAGGGTCACGGAAGGATATGGTATACTGCAACCACGCGTTGCCGTTAGTCTGCCCTCGGAAAAAAGCACCATCTATGCCCGCCTGCATGCCAATGAGCCCGGTATTGATCCTTACACCCGGGCCATATCAGACGTTTATCAGGATCTTTTTGGAGAAGGATCGTTTATAGGGAAGGGTATTTACGACGTGGATGCTTTTGGAAGAGCACTGGATGGCAGGTTCCCGGAAAACCGGATACTGAGCCATGATTTGTTGGAGGGTAGTTATGCCCGGTGCGGGTTATTGAGCGACGTGCAGCTATACGAAGCTTATCCAACACGATATGATGTGGATATGAAACGGCGTCATCGCTGGATCCGCGGCGACTGGCAGATCGCAAGCTGGCTATGGCCCTGGGTTCCCGGCGGATCGCGCAGGTATGTAAAAAATCCCATCTCGCCATTATCCAAATGGAAGATTTTTGATAATCTGCGCCGCAGCCTGGTTCCGGTTTCATTGTTCATCATGTTGTTGTTTGGCTGGATGTATTCAGATACGCCCATGTTCTGGACTGTCTCAATCGTGGTCATCCTGTTGCTGCCTTCCATGGTTAGTTTTTTCTGGGAACTCTGGCAGAAACCGGAAGATATGCACATGCTGCCCCATATGATCATCAGCATACGTTTTACCGTTCACCATTTTGCCCAACAGATCCTTCAGATCCTGACCCTCCCTTACGAAGCATCGCTCAATGCTGATGCTATCTTCCGTACGAATTGGCGTATACTGATCAGCCACCGCAAACTGCTGAAATGGAATCCTTCAAATAATTTACTGAAGAGGGATAACAAAACATTTTTCGGAAGCTATCTTTCCATGTGGTTCCCCCCTTTAGTTGCCCTGATCGTGTTTGCCTGGATGAGTTACTGGGAAGCCCCTGGAATTGAATTGACGCTTCCTTTTCTCATCGGCTGGCTCGTGGTGCCTGCTATTACCTGGAGGATCAGCCTGACTTATAAAGGAAAGGTGGTGGTGCTAAGTGAAGATCAGAAAAAATTCCTGCACAAACTTGCGCGTAAGACCTGGGCCTTCTTTGAAACCTTTGTGACTGCCGGCGATAACTGGCTGCCGCCTGACAATTACCAGGAAAGCCCGGTTGACCGGATCGCCCATCGCACATCTCCGACCAATATCGGTCTTGCACTTCTCTCGAATCTGACGGCTTGGGATTTCGGTTATATTCCGACTGAGGTTTTATTGGAAAGGACCTCGGCCACCCTGCATACCATGCAACGCATGGAGAGATACGAAGAACATTTTTACAATTGGTACGATACTCTTTCGCTTATGCCCATGGCACCAAAGTTTATCTCTTCGGTAGACAGTGGCAACCTTGCCGGTCACCTGCTCACCCTCAAACAGGGCTTGTTTGCTTTAGGAGAAGCTCCGGTAGTAGGCTCCAGGATTTTCGGTGGAATCGATGACGCGCTTGAGGTGCTGAATGAAAAAACAGAATCGCGGGATATTCTTAAAGCTTTTGTCGCCGACCTGGAATCGGCGATTTCTACAGACCAAAATACGATACAGAGTATCCGGGACAGTCTGGAAAAATTGGTCCTCAGCGCCGAAGCCTTGCTTCCTCCACTGGAGCCTTCGCCTGAAGCGGCCTGGTGGGCGGCAGCCATGCTAAGGCAGATTCGCGACCAGTTGAGTGATCTTTATGAGACCTCGCCCTGGCTGGTCCTGAAAAATTTTCCTTCAAAGTTTGAACCGGTTCAGGCTATGCTTTCCCGGATCATGACGCTGAATGAACTTTCTGCCCTCGAACTTTCCGTTCTACCTGTCATACATAATTTTACTGAAGAGGAGATTTCCGAAGATGAAAAAAAATGGCTGGAAATTCTTCGCAGACACGTGGTGGAAACCTGTCGACGGGCAAAGGAACGTTTGCTCATCATACAGTCGCTGATGAGAAGCTGTGAAGAATTTGCCGACCTGAAGTTTGATTTTCTATACGATAAATCTCAACGCCTGCTTTCCATTGGGTATAATGTTACAGACCACCGCAGAGATCCCGGTTTTTATGATCTGCTGGCTTCGGAATCCCGTCTCACGATTTTTGTGGGTATTGCTCAGGGAAAATTGATGCAGGACAGCTGGTTTGCTTTGGGCAGGCAACTGACCAACCCCGGTACTTCTCCGGTACTGGTTTCCTGGAGCGGCTCCATGTTTGAATACCTTATGCCTTTACTGGTGATGCCAACATACGATAATACCCTCCTCGATCAGACCGATAAAACCGCAGTTCAAAAGCAAATCGAATATGGAAGAAAACGCGGAGTGCCATGGGGGATCTCCGAATCCGGTTATAATATGGTCGATGCAAACCTCAATTACCAGTACCGTGCGTTCGGCGTTCCGGGTCTGGGACTCAAACGTGGGTTGGGGGAAGATCTTGTCGTTGCTCCTTATGCTACCGTAATGGCGCTCATGGTAGCTCCCGAAGAAGCTGCAGAAAACCTGCTTGATTTGGATACGGAAGGATTCTCCGGGAGGTACGGCATGTTTGAAGCGATTGATTATACTGCATCAAGACTTACCCGCGGTCAGCAATATGCTATTGTCCGGTCCTTCATGGCCCACCATCAGGGTATGTCTTTTCTTTCCATTTCCTATCTGCTGCTAAACAGGCCCATGCAGAAAAGATTTAATAGCGAAGCACAGTTTCGGGCGGTGATGTTGTTGCTGCAGGAAAGGATCCCGCACGCCACCGAATTCTACTCACCCTCTGTACATGTTTCGGACATCAGTACAACTTCCCAGGAGGTCCAGATGCGTGTGATTAAAACGCCAAACACGCCGGTCCCAGAAGTGCAGTTATTGTCCAATGGCAGGTTTCACAGCATGATCAGCAATTCCGGAAGCGGATACACCCGTTGGAAAGATATTGCGGTTACCCGTTGGCGTGAGGATCCGACATGTGATGATTTCGGCACCTATTGTTTTATCCGCGACCTGGATAACGAATCTGTTTGGTCGGCGGCTTATCAGCCATCCCTGAGTGTTTCGGAAACCTATGAAGTTGTTTTTTCCCAGGGAAGGGCGGAATTCAGAAGACAGGAACAAAACCTGGAAACACATACGGAGATCGTGGTCTCTTCCGAAGATGATGTGGAAATGAGGAGGATACAAATCAGCAACCGTTCAAGAAAAAAAAGATACCTGGAAGTGACCAGCTATGCGGAAGTGGTGCTGGCAACGCCCGGCGCGGATGCCGCGCATCCTGCATTCAGCAACCTTTTTGTCCAAACTGAAATTCTTCCGCAGCGGGATGCTATACTGTGCACGCGCAGGCCCAGGTCCACCGGAGACAGCCAGCCCTGGATGTTTCATCTCATGAAAGTGCATAATGCCGAGATCAAAGATATTTCCTATGAAACCGACCGTTCCGTTTTTACCGGGCGAACACGAAGTATTCATGAGCCAGATGCACTAAAGAAGACGCAGCGTCTCACGGGCACGCAGGGCGCCGTGCTTGATCCGATCGTTTCCATTCGGTACCGCTTTGTGCTGGATGCGCATGATTCCGTAACGATCAATATGGTGCTTGGTATGGCAGAGAACCGGGAATCCTGTATGGGGCTGGTTGAAAAATATCAGGACCGGCCTTTGACGGACAGGGCGTTTGAACTTGCATGGACTCACTCGCAGGTGGTACTTCGTCAGATCGATGCAACAGAAGCCGATGCTCAATTATATTCCAGGCTTGCCGGTTCAGTGATCTTTCCAAATGCTTCCCTCCGTGCCGATCCTTCTATGATTATCAGGAACCACAGGGGGCAATCTGCGCTTTGGAGTTATTCCATTTCAGGGGATCTTCCGATCGTTCTTTTACAGATACAAGATTCGGCCAACATTGACCTGGCCAAAAAAATGGTGCAGGCTCATGCTTACTGGCGCCTCAAAGGCCTGCTGGTGGACCTGGTGATCTGGAACGAAGATTATGGCGGTTACCGCCAGGCCTTGCAAAATGAGCTCTTCAGTCTGATTTCCCCTGGAATAATCAGTGACGTGCGCGATAAGCCGGGAGGCATTTTCATACGTGCCGGCGAGCAGGTATCACAGGAGGACAGGATACTGTTTCAGACCGTAGCAAGGATCATCATTTCAGACACACAGGGCACGCTGGAAGAGCAAATTATCCGCCGTACCAAGGTAAGGCCGGTTATTCCTTATTTCACCCCTTCCAAATTTTATGCTTCATTGGATTCCGAGTTGGAAATTCCGTCAGGGCTTGCTTTTTATAACGGAACAGGAGGGTTCACCCAGGACGGAAAGGAATATGTTATTGTTACAGATGAAGAGAAAGTCACTCCGGCCCCCTGGTGCAATGTAATTGCAAATCCTTTGTTCGGAACGGTTATCTCTGAAAGCGGTCAATCTTACTCCTGGATGGAAAACGCGCACGAATACCGCATCACGCCATGGAACAATGATGCGGTAAGCGATCTCTGCGGAGAAGCATTTTACATTCGTGATGAAGAAAGCGGAAAATTCTGGTCACCCTCGCCATTGCCTCATCCTGGCAAATCCCACTATATCAGCCGTCATGGTTTTGGATATAGTGAATTCCATTTTGCCGAAGACGGCATTTATTCAGACATGACCGTTTTCGTAGATACGGAAGAACCTGTAAAATTTATCGCGTTCAAAATAAAAAATGTGTCTGCGAGGGTAAGAAAATTATCACTCACAGGATATATTGAATGGGTATTGGGAGAATTGCGGTTTAAATCGCAAATGCATATCATAACTGAACTGAATACGGAAACAGGCATCTTAATGGCTGGGAATGCTTATAGCGGAGAATTCGGAAGCTATATCAGCTTTTTTGATGTTGACGATCCAGGAAGGTCATTCACCTGCGACCGCACCGAATTTTTGGGAAGGAACGGCACCTATAAAAATCCTGAAGCCCTGAGTAAGGCAAAACTCTCGGGCAGGGTGGGCGCAGGTCTCGATGCATGTGCCGCATTGCAATGTGTGATGGATCTGGCAGATGGCGAAGAAAGGGAAATTGTTTTCAGGCTGGGTGCAGGCACTGACGCTTATTCAGCCTTGCAGACTGCAAAAAAATTCCGTGGATCCCAGACTGCCTATAAAACTCTGGATAAGGTAAAAGCATTCTGGAGCAAAACATTGACCGTTGTTGAAGTGAATTCTCCTGACGCGGCCATCAATTTCTTGTGCAACGGGTGGTTGAACTACCAAACCCTGGCATCCAGGATCTGGGGAAGAAGCGGATTTTATCAGTCCGGTGGAGCTTTTGGATTCCGCGACCAGTTGCAGGACGTATTGTCCCTGCTGCATAACCGTCCGGATCTTGTTAAGCAGCAAATCATACTCAGTGCTTCGCGCCAGTTCAAGGAGGGCGATGTACAACATTGGTGGCATCCGCCCATGGGCCGTGGTGTGCGTACAGCCTGTTCGGACGATTATTTATGGCTGCCCTATGTCCTGGCGCGTTACATATCGCATACCGGGGATGAAAATATAATGAATGAGCAGGCAAAATTCGTGGAAGGCCGGCCATTGAATCCCGGTGAGGAATCTTATTACGAGCTGCCCGCGATATCAGAGCAATCGGTGAGCGTTTATGAACACTGCGTCCGCTCTGTGAAACACGGAATGCGCTATGGAGATCATGGCCTGCCTCTGATGGGTTCAGGTGACTGGAACGATGGAATGGATAAAGTAGGTGATCAGGGAAAAGGTGAAAGTGTTTGGCTGGCTTTTTTTCTTTACGATGTCCTGATCCGTTTTGAAGAGGTTGCGAAGCTAAAAAAGGACATTGATTTTTCGGACCAGTGCGGAAAGGAAGCGAGGCAGCTCAAGAAAAATATTGAAGCGCATTCCTGGGATGGGGCATGGTATCGCCGCGCATATTTCGATGATGGAATGCCGTTAGGTTCCATAGAGAATGAAGAATGTAAAATAGATTCTATTCCCCAAAGCTGGTCGGTCATTTCCAAAGCAGGCGATCCGGAAAGGAGCAGGGTTGCAATGGATTCGGCATATTCAAGGTTGGTGAGCAGGGATAATAAAATCATCCAGTTGTTTGATCCACCTTTCGATCATGCTGCTTTGAATCCCGGGTATATAAAAGGTTACCTTCCCGGCGTGCGCGAGAACGGCGGCCAGTACACCCATGCTGCGGTGTGGCTGATCATGGCCTCCGCCGCACTCCGCAATAAGGAAAGAACATACGAACTGATAAACATGATCAATCCCCTGAACCATGCGGCAACGGCAGATGGAATCAGAACCTATAAAATTGAACCCTATGTAATCGCTGCTGATGTTTATGCCGTGGAAAACCATTTAGGAAGAGGCGGCTGGACCTGGTATACCGGATCGGCCGGATGGATGTACCAGCTGCTCATCGAATCTTTCTTGGGATTGAAACGTGAAGGCAACAAACTTTGGTTCGAGCCTTGCTTACCGGAGAACTGGCCGGCCTTCACAATAAAATACCGCTATGGAGATTCTGTTTATGAATTGAATCTTGACCAGCGTGAAAGCTGGAAGGAAACAAGCATTCTTTTAGATGGCGCTGAGCAGGAAGGGAATGCGATATTTCTGGTCAACGACCGCGAAACCCACCGCGTAATAATCCGGTTACCAGTAACAAGCGAAAAAACAATGAAACTACTTCCTGAGGCGGTGAAGGTGTAATCAGGAAGCTTTTTTCTTTTTTATGTTCAGGCTTTCTTTCAGCTGGGACATCAGGTCTTTTGATTTGCTGTGAACAACACGAAGATGGGTAACTTCCGGCTTTTTCCCTTTTGCTTTCGCGTGAATGATTTTGAGCAGTGCATCAGAGTAAGAATCCCTATATTTTGAAATGTCAAATTTTGTACTAAGCTGGTCGATGAGTGCCATGGCCATTTGCATCTCGGCCGCCTTGATCGTTGCTTTGGCCGGAACATTGATTTCGTTCACATTCCGGATCTCCTGGGCAAAGCGGATCCTATTCAGGATAATGACATCTTCCATTGGTTTTATTACGCAGAGCGCCTCCTTGCTTCGCATAACATAATTGCCAACGCCCACTTTTCCGCTTTTACGCAAGGCCTCCCTTAACAGGGCATAGGCTTTTTCTCCTGATTTCTGCGGCTCCAGGAAGTATGGGGTCTCATAAAAAATTGAATCGATTTCAGGCTCGTCGACAAACTCCATGATTTCAATGATCTTTGATTTTTCCGGGCTTGCCTTTTCAAAATCCTCATCGCTGACCACCACATATTTTCCATCATAATCATATGCTTTCACAATATTTGCCCATTCCACTTCCCTGCCTGTTTCTTCATTTACGCGTTTAAAACGGATCTTAGCATGGTCTTTTTTATCCAGCATGTCAAGATCAAGACCGCTATCCTGGGTTGCGCTGAAGATGCGAACCGGAATATTCACCAGCCCGAATCCGATGGCGCCAGTCCAAATGGCTCTCATACTTGTTGATTTATGAAAAAGAAAAGCTAAAACAATGCCATATCCTGCCTTAATTCAGGTATTGGTTCAGGTCCGTAAGGCTGATTGGTTTTTCCCAGATCTTAATAGAGGAAAATTGCTCGGCGATGATTGGGTTATATTGATATGCACTGATGAGATTAATGCGGGTTTCAGGAAAATGCTGGCTGATATATGCAGTTTGTTCCCAGCCAAGGCCATCGGGAAGATTATTATCAAGAAACAGAATATCCGGTTTGAAACTTTTTAAGGAAGCCATTCCATCTTTTAAGGTATGTGATATATGTACTTCATAATTCTTTTTGAGAAAGTAATTTTTGATTAAGAGACAGAAGTCTGCTTCATCGTCAATTATAAGTACTCGTTTAACCGGCATTGGCAAGAAGATTCAAAGTACGTTTTAAGGGGAATTTCCTTGGGTTGGAAAAGCTGATTGTCACATCTTTCAAATATAACGACTGTTTGCAAAAATATTTTCAATATTCTTACTTTTTTTTTGTAGAAAATCATCTACAATGATTTAGTAAATTATTCAGTTATATTATTTTATGAATTGAGCAGGTTAAAACTCCGCCATGGCACGGTATTAACAATAGTCACCAAACGAATTGTTAACCCTCAAAATTTATTTATGCGGTCATTATTGTACATCATTGCTGTCATTCTGATCATTGGGTGGATATTGGGATTCTTTGTGTATAGTGCGGGCGGACTGATTCATATCCTCCTGGTCATTGCAATCATTGCTCTTATCCTGGGAGTAATCCGGCGAGCCTGAATCTGTTGGGACAGAAGGAAGGCGTGATTGTTTATTGCCCATTCGTTTAGGGGAATGGGCATTTTTTGTTTACTGGCATGTTTTTTCGGCTTAAATAATAAAAAATGAATATGAATATTGCGGAAACCATTCAAAAAAACCTGGGATACGGGAGCATTCAAAAAGTGGAGCCTAATTCTCAGGAAGTTCCTGAAAAAGAAGCTGTTCACGGCAATGCAGCGATTGCACAGGCAGCTATTCCTTCTATATTGCTCGGATTGTATAACAGATTGGAGAAAGAACCGGACGCCGCCCTCTGGCTGTCTGGCAACCAGCCAACAGGAAAACTGCTGGAAAAGATTTTTGGCAAGGCGTATAAAGATGTGGTGGAACATGTAAGCAAATATTCACGCGTGCCAGATAAAAACGCGGAACAGGAAATGGAACATATAGCTTCGGAATGTGTCCGCGTGATAAGGGATCATATTTCAGACCTCGGGGATGAAGATAAGATTAGCGCATTCGTAGCCAAACATAAACCCGAAGTGCTTCATTATTTGCCCGCTTCACTGCAGATGGGTACTTTACTCGGGAACAATAACCTGGATGACAGGACAAACAAAATGGAAGGGCCCGTATCAAGCCTGATGAACCGGATGGAGAAACAATTCAATTCTTCTGAAAATAATTAACCGGAGGCTGTTCGGAATTATTGGTGGGTTCGGGATGTTTGGCACTTTTGCGGCGGGAAAATCTTTCTATCAGTTCCGACCCTTTTTCTTTGATCTTTTCGGCATTTTTCGCCACTATTCCACCCAGCCCAAATTCAATCGCTGCACCAATCACCCTGCGAAGTATTCCGCCGCCGGATTTACCCATCATGAGTTTTCTGCCGAGTATTCCTGAACCCAAACCGATGGCGGCCTTAAAAAGGTCCTGTTTATTCTCACCGGAAAAAGCAGATTGCATTAAATGCCTGACCAGGTTAAATGGTTTCAAATTTTCCATCACGCCCGAAAAATGCTCCTTTAATTCCTGCTTTTGAAAGCCTGCCTTTTCTTCCAGCATTTCAATGGCTTCGTTCAGTTCATTTAAATTCTTTATATTCTTCATGGAGTGAGGTCTATTTCAGCATTTTTTTTATGAGCAGATTTGCAACCGGAATTTTAATCCACTTGTCACGCAAAAGGTAAATGATCAGGAACACGATGCCATAGAAGCCACCCATGATAAAAAATCCTGTGTGTTGCGATCCGATCAGCGATCCAAGGTAAAGTGCCAGCGCGATGCTGATAAACAAAAAGCAGAGGAGGGCAAGGAATACAAGCAGGATTAGGACTACAATGGAAGAAAGTATATCAGAGGATTTTTCAACTGTCTTCAGTTTCGTGATTTCAATTTTTGTTTCTAAGTAATCCTGGGATTTCTCAATGAGTGATTTAATGGAAACGGCTGATTCGGGCATAACAGTAATTAATGTATTGGTCAAAGTTAATCACTTTAAAATGCCGTGGAACTTATCTTCCAGCCTGTCCACAAATTCATTGAATTTTCCCTTTAGGTCATCAGCGACGTTATTTGCCCTCTTCAGCATTTTTTTGCTTATGGAATGGTGCTTCCTGGAAGAAATGAGCAGGCTGATTACCGCTCCTGCGGCCAATCCGGCCAACACACCTGCAATCAATTTTTTATTAGTCATAGTTCATGCTTTATTCACTTTTTACTTTCTAAAATCAGGCCATATCAGGAGGTTTGGACCCGCCAATTCTTTTATGGTTGAGCGCGCCTGCCCCGGAAACGGCAAACTCCGGATGAATGGGTAGTTATTTCCACGATCAGGTATTAAAAAATAACGAAACCAATCTCAATTCCCTGATTAACGGACGGCATGATCTTCTAATGACTGCTAAAACAACCATCGTCCTGATAAAATGACAACAGCAGATTCAAGTTTGCCTGCCTGGTTTCCGCTAAAAAAAGCATCCCAGCATGCCGGAGAATTCAGCCTTTTCTTTTTCCGCTTTCTAAAGGAGGCAGTGAGACCCCCTTTCGAAGGAAGGGTATTTCTTCAGCAATGTTTTAAAGTCGGCAATAAATCCTTAGGCCTCGTTGCCATTACTGCATTTATAATGGGATTGGTCCTGACGCTTCAAACGCGCCCTTCGCTTGCAGGCTTTGGCGCAGAATCATTGTTGCCTGGAATGGTTTGCGTTTCTGTGATCAGGGAAATTGGCCCGGTGATCACTGCAGTCATTTGTGCAGGGAAAATTAGCTCCCGCATCGGTGCTGAATTGGGTTCAATGAAAGTGACGGAGCAGATTGATGCCATGGAAGTGTCGGCGATCAATCCTTTTCATTACCTCGTGGTTACCCGCGTACTGGCCACCACCTGCATGGTTCCTCTTCTGGTTATTTTCGCTGATGCTATTTCCATATTCTCCTCATTCCTGGCTTACAATATCCATGGGGATATCACAATCACGCGGTTTTTTGACATGGCCCTTTCCAAACTGGAATGGATTGATATTTTCCCGTCTATTATCAAATCCATTTTCTTCGGAACCGCTATCGGTATCATCGGATGCTACAAAGGGTTTCGCGTTGCTGGCGGAACAGCGAGTGTGGGAACGGCGGCGAACGCTGCCGTTGTCACGGCTTCCCTGGTTATATTCTTTATTGACATGATTGTCGTGCAGATCACCGATATCCTATGAAAATGGAACCCATAGAAACTGTTGAGCCGGTTGTACGAATTCAGGGACTGAATAAAACCTACAATGGCCAAAAAGTGCTTAATGGTGTTGACCTGTGCATTGGTAAGGCAGAAAATGTTGTTGTGCTGGGAAAATCAGGATCAGGTAAATCGACGCTTATCAAATGCATGGTCAGACTGAGCGAACCTGATGAAGGGTCCATCAGTATCATGGGTAAGGATATAGTGAAAATAAATTATCAGGAACTCAATGCCTTGAGGGTTAAGATTGGTTTCCTTTTTCAAAACGGTGCTTTGTATGATTCCATGAATGTGCACGACAATCTGGCCTTTCCGCTGAGGCATCATAGAAAACATTTAGGAAAAGAAAAATTAAATGCCATGATCAGTGAAGTGCTTGAAAACGTTGGTTTACCTGAGGCAGGTAATAAAATGCCCGCTGAACTCTCGGGAGGAATGAGCAAACGCATAGGCCTCGCGCGCACGCTGATGCTAAAACCTTCCCTGATGTTATATGATGAACCGACATCAGGTCTGGATACCGCAACCTCAAAAGAGATCAACCAGCTGATCCTGGACATGCAGCGGAAATATCAAATCTCTTCCCTCATTATCACCCACGATATTGCCTGTGCAAAAATGACGGCTGACCGGATCGTCATGTTAAGGGATGGAGCGATTGTAGCGGCCGGCACGTATGATGAACTGAATAAGAGTAACGATGAATGGATAAAATCATTCTTCAATTAAACGTATAAAAGACATTGAACATGAAATCATCTGTTAGGCTAAAATTGAAATTAGGACTATTTATAATCTGCGGACTGGCGCTTCTGGTGCTCGGATTATTTTATGTGGGCAAGCAAAAAAACATGTTTGATTCTACTTTTCAGCTAAGAGCTCTATTCAAAAATGTAGGTGGTCTGAAGCCCGGGAATAATGTCCGGTTTGGCGGCATTAATGTCGGCACTGTGGAAAGCATCGATTTGGTAACAGATAGTTCCGTAATTGTGACCATGACGATCAAATCGAAGGTTCATAAATTTATTCATAGCGACGCAGTCGCGAACGTAGGCTCCGAAGGATTGATGGGCGACCGCGTAATAGAAATAACTCCCGGTTTAGGAACCGGCAGGGCAGTAAGGGAAAAGGAAGTTCTCGCTTCGAATACACCGGTAGAAACGGACCAGATCCTGGCCGGCTTAAAAACCTCGGCAGACAATGCTGCGCTGATCACTCAGCAGCTGGCAGAGGTTGCATATAAAATAAATCATGGCCATGGTGTTCTGTCCCGCTTACTTGCCGATTCGACCATGGGTGATAATCTCCACAGTACCATGGTAAACCTGAAACAAGGCTCCAAAGGCCTTAGTGAAGACGTGGAAGCCGCAAAACATAATTTTTTGCTCAGGGGGTTTTTTAGAAAGAAAAAGAAGCGCGAAGAAGAAGAAAAAAAGAAAAAGGAATTGGAATCGGAAAGTGGAAAAGTCGGGAAGTGAGAAATGGCGACCTTGAGTTATGAGTTATGGGTTATGAATGTGACCATTCACCATCCATCAGTCATCATTCATAACCCATAACCCTTAACTCCTTTCCCCAAAACGAGCAATATATTCCCCACTGTCGTAAATTCCCGGCCTTTATCGCATATTTCCTAAGGGGGAATTTCTGGTGTTCTATTTGTTTTATAAGGGTAACAAAAGCTACAGTATGCTTAATCAGCTTCAGTCGCAAAAGCTCCAGCATAAGATTCTGCCGCACCATATAGCATTGCTTAACCTGCTCCACCTGGATTCTCTTTCCCTTGAGCAGAGAATAGAAGATGAGATCAACGAAAATCCTGCGCTGGAAGAAAGTACCAATACCGAAGATTCACTCCAGGATAAATTTTCCAAGGAAACCGTTCAGGATTTTCAGAACTGGGAAGAGTACGGGTATGATGATATTCC